>NZ_JBEOZN010000037.1:0-74205 GCF_040298085.1 Streptosporangium sp. NPDC001681
GGTGCCCCAGGCGGTGGCCATGGCCTCGACCAGGAGCAGGCCGCGTCCGCCGTCGCTGTCGAAGTCGGCCGCGCGGACGAAGGGGAGGCTGGTCGCCGAGCCGTCGTCGATGACCTCGGCGTGGATCATGCCGCCGCCCAGGCCCAGGCAGACCGTGATCGATCCTGCTGCGGTCCGTCCGGAGTCGGAGTGGACGACGGAGTTCGTCACGATCTCGCTGAGCAGGAGCACCACGGTGTCGAGGGCGGAGTCGTCGACTCTGCCGGTGAGCAGGTCTCTTGCCCAGGCGCGGACCGTCGCGACCGAACAGGCCAAGCCCGCGAACTCGGCGTGCCCCAGCGGGTGCAGTACGGCCCAGCGTCCCGTGCTCGCTCGCCTGCGTTCGTAGCGGCAGGTCGCCTGCGGGTACGCGTTCATGCGATCGCCGCCGAGATGATGACGTCGGCGGCGTTGTCGGCCCCGGCCCAGACCCCTTCGCCCGGCCGCCACACCCTGGCCCACCAGGGCCGCCAGACGAACACCCAGCCGCAGGCGCGACGGATGACGGCGATCCGGACCCGGGTCTCGCCCCCGGACATGATCTCCAGGATCGGCTGCCCCACCTGGGGAAGCACCAGCGAGGTGCTCACCCCCAGACCCCGCAGGTCCCACCCCAGCCGCACCAGGTGAATGAACTGCTCTTGTGGATCACGTGCGCTCATGACACTGACCTCCTGCCGTAAGCCACTGCTCGACGGATTACGTTCCGTAGTCACCCTGTACCGTTACAGTCAAACTCGCAATGCCAGCCTTTGGCATTCTCTGATTGAGGTTTCAATGTCTGGTTCGCTCGGATGCCCTACGATCGCAACCGGCCACAAGGAGACACAGCCATGACCACCAGCAGGCAGAGCCCCACTGTTCGGCGTCGTCGCCTCTCGGGTGAGTTGCGACGCCTGCGAGAAGCAGCGAACATGACCGCGGACTCGGTCGCCGAGCGGTTGGAATGGTCACGGGGCAAACTCAGCCGGATCGAAACCGCCCAGTGGCAGCGGCCGAATCCCCGTGACGTCCGCGATCTGCTCGACGTCTACGGTGTTGTCGATCCCGGGCAGCGCGAAGCAATGATCACGCTTGCCAAGGAGTCTCGCCAGCGCGGTTGGTGGACCGCCTACAAGGACGTGTTGGCCGGTAGCTACATCGATCTCGAAGCTGAAGCCTCAACCATCTCCACCTTCGAACCTCTCGTGATCCCCGGCCTGCTGCAGACTCCCGCGTATGCGGCGGAGATCACTCGTGCGGCACTGGTACGTGACCCCGCCGAAGTCGAACGGCGCGTCAGGTTGAGAATGGAACGGCAGAAACTCCTCACCCAAAAGGACTCCCCACGTTTCTGGGTCGTCATCGACGAAGCCGCCCTGGTCCGTCCCTTGAGCTCACCGCCTGTCTTCCGCGAGCAGCTTCAGCGACTCATCGACACCGAACCCTTGGAACACGTCACCATCCAGGTCCTCCCACTCACCGCCGGCCTGCACGCGGGCATGGCTGGTCAATTCGTCATCATGGAATTCCCCGAGGACCCGAAGATCGTCTATGTGGAGACCGGCACTGATGGCCTCTACCTGGAAAAGCCGGAAGAGCTTGCCCGCTATACACTGGTTTTCCAGCATTTGTGCGCAACGGCGCTTGCCCCTGATGCATCCCTCATCTACCTGTCCGGCATGCTCGACACGTTGAAGTGAGGCACCCTCATGGACTTCTCCCAGGTCACCTGGCAAAAGAGTTCACGCAGTCAGGGAACGACAGACAACTGCGTTGAAGTCGCTTTCATTCCGGGCTCGGTCGCTGTCCGGGACTCCAAGGATCCTGGCGGAGCCACACTTGTCTTCTCGTCGGGTGACTGGACCGCCTTCCTCGGCCGCATCAAGACTGGAGACTTCGACACACGTCCCTGATCGCGTGAGTCAGAGAAGGCTCCTGAGAGGCGAGGAACGCAGGTGCCCCATGACTGATCTGGCGAGCGCCGTCTGGTACAAGAGCAGCCTGAGTGGAAGCAGCAACAACTGCGTCGAGGTGGCCCACGTAGACAACCAGCACCTTGTCCGTGACTCCAAGAATCCTGGCGGCGCCGTACTTTCCTTCTTGTCAGGTGACTGGGCTGCCTTCCTTGGCCGTGTCAAGACTGGAGACTTCGACACGCGTCCCTGATCGCGTGATGAGCTGATCTTCTCACCTGATGGGTGGCGAACCTTCGGCGAAGGTGTCAAGGACGGTGAATTCGACACACGTCCCTGATCATGTGACAGGTCGGAGAAGGTTTCCTGAGAGGTGAGGGGCGCAGGCGCCCCGTGGACGGCCTCGCCGCCGTTTTCACCTCTGATCTCATGCGCGCGGTCGAGACCGTTTGCTTGGCGTTCGCCGACATCGATGTCCCATCCACAAGCCGGTCCTCAGCGCCCTCCAAGCAGGTTCCTAGCGCCGATCCATAGCCTCATCCTCGACCCTCGCGCCCGAAACCACCGGGCATCCGAGCAACGACGAGGAGAGAGATCTTGACGGAGACCGGGAACGACCCGATGACCGCTGACGAGCGGATCGACAGGTGCCGGCGAGAGGGATCGACCACGCTGGACCTGTCCAGGCTCGACCTGGACACGGTGCCGGAACTTCTCGGCGATCTCACCCATCTGACCAACCTCTACCTGTATGACAACCGGCTGACCGCTCTGCCCGAGTCAGTGGGGAACCTCACCGCCCTCACCAACCTCTCCCTGGGCGGTAACCAGTTGACCGCTCTGCCCGAGTCACTGGGCAACCTCACCGCCCTCACCAACCTCTCCCTGTATGACAACCGGCTGACCGCTCTACCCGAGTCACTGGGCAACCTCACCGCCCTCACCAACCTCTCCCTGTATGACAACCGGCTGACCGCTCTACCCGAGTCAGTGGGGAACCTCACCGCCCTCACCGAGCTCTATCTGCATAACAACCGGCTGACCGTTCTACCTGACTCAGTGGGAAACCTCACCGAGCTCTACTGGCTCTACCTGCATGACAACCAGTTGACCGCTCTGCCTGAGTCACTGGGCAACCTCACCGCCCTCGAATGGCTCTACCTGCATGACAACCAGTTGACCGTTCTGCCTGAGTCGCTGGGCAACCTCACCGCCCTCACCGAGCTCAGTGTGGGCAGTAACCGGCTGACTGTTCTGCCCGAGTCGGTAGGCAGCCTCACCGCCCTCACCGACCTCTACCTGGTCGATAACCAGTTGACCGTTCTGCCCGAGTCGCTGGGCAACCTCACCGCCCTCACCGACCTCTCCCTAGGCGGTAACCAGTTGACCGCTCTACCTGAGTCGCTGGGCAACCTCACCGCCCTCACCGAGCTCAGTGTGGGCAGTAACCGGCTGACTGTTCTGCCTGAGTCAGTGGGCAACCTCACCGCCCTCACCGACCTCTACCTGGTCGATAACCAGTTGACCGTTCTGCCCGAGTCGCTGGGCAACCTCACCGCCCTCACCGAGCTCAGTGTGAGCGATAACCCGCTGACCGATCTGCCCGATTGGCTGGGCGACCTTCCCGCCCTCAGCGAGAGCACCAGGCTCCTACTGAGTGTCTTCTATGAGGAGCGTTGGGGTTGGTGGGGTCAGAAAATTCCACCGGCCCCACCAGGCCACGGCTCTACTGAAGATGTATTCGGGGGATGATCGTGGGGCCGCTTGCGAAGGCGGGGACGAGTGAGGCATGACACCACAACGGCTTTCACCCCTCTGGTGACCCCGCCGGCCAACCCGCGGCATACGAGCGACCTGTTCGTGATGTGACCCGTTGGGTCCTGGCGGCATGCGATGCACAGCAACGGTCTTCTGACGGCGCGCACCGGAGACCGGGACACCAGGGGTTTCAGCCGCAGGGGCTCATGACGACGGCGAAGCCCTTGAGCAGGCCGACAGCGCCGAGAAGAAGCGCGAGAGCGGTCACTCCCCAGGTGACGTCCTTGCGCGCCTGGTGTTGGGTGAGACCGGTGGCGGCCTCCCACCCGGCCAGCAGGGCGATGAACACCGCGACACCGCCCAGACCGATCCCCGCAAAGTCGGTGTGGTTGCAGGTGGACTCCCCGTTGACCGTCAGGGTGACGGTCGTGCCCACGCGCACGACGACGGCGAGTAGACCTACGACGAGGGCGGCCCGGGACTTGGCGGATGCTATGCGAAGGTTCATGATCAAAATCTATTGACGCCCACTTGGAGAGGACTTGTAAACGGTTAGCAACGCTCCGCAGGCGGAATACCGGGGCATTGAGGTGGCGTCAGGAGCGAGTGGGTGTGATGTCTTGAACCTCTGGAACCGGTGGGTTCGGGCGGACAGTACATGTGTGTGGAGACGACTATGCGCGCCCGGGTGCGCGCCGGAGATCCGGACGCCTTCAGCCAGCTGTTCGACGACCACGCGCGCTCGGTCTACAACCACGCCTTCCGGCTGACCGGCGACTGGTCGGTCGCCGAGGACGTGGTGTCGGTGACCTTCCTGGAGGCATGGCGGCTGCGGGGCAGGGTCGACGCGGAGGGCGGTTCGCTGCGGCCCTGGCTGCTGGGCGTCGCGACCAACGTCGCCCGTAACGTCAACCGCGCCTTGCGGCGGCACGAGGGAGCACTGGCCAGGCTGCCTCCGGGCGGGGTGGTGCCGGACATCGCCGAGGAGGTGGCGGGGCGCGTCGACGACGACGAGTTGCTGGCTTCGGTCCGGGTCGCGCTGGGCACACTGCGCAGGTCCGAGCGGGAGGTGATCGCGCTGTGCGTGTGGGCCGGGCTCGGGTACACCGAGGCGGCGGAGGCACTCGGCGTACCGGTGGGCACGGTCCGCTCCCGGCTCTCCCGGGCGAGGAAGAGGTTGCGGAAGCTCGCCGTGGACGCTGTGAAGAGCAGCCGGGAACCATCACGTTTCGGGCGGACGGCCGGGAGAGCACGGGAAGCGCGGTGGCGGCCAGAACACGCGGACCCGGGACACACGGGCTCGGAACACACGGGCTCGGAACACACGGGCTCGGAACACACGGGCTCGGGGCAGGCCGTCGGAGACGCACGGCGCCCCATGCGGATGGCCGGGGAGACTCGGGAACCGCGGTCGCGGCCCGGACAGGTAGATGGTGACCGCGACAACGCGGTCCGGTCCGTTCAGGAGAGAGCCCTATGAATGCCGCCAGGCCCCAGCCTGACCCCGGTCAGATCGAGGAGCTGGCCCGGCTGCTGCCGGTCCCGGTGGAGCGGGACCTTCCGGCGGGCCGTCGCCGACTGCTCAAGGAGTTCGTGATGCAGGAGATCCAGCAGGACACCAGGCCGCGGGAGCGGGTAGGCCGTCGCCTGCTGCGGCGTCCGGCCTTCCTCGTCCCCGCCCTGGCCGCCGCCGCGGCACTTGCGGTGGCCGTACCGGTGTTCGTCTCCGTGGGGACCCCGGCCTACGCCGTGGCGCAGAACCCCGACGGCACGATCTCGATCGAGATCAACGAGATCAGGGATCCCAAGAAGCTGGAGGCCGACCTCAACGCACTCGGTTTCAGAGCCGTCGTGGACTACGTCCCTCAGGGAAAGCAGTGCGAGGATCCGCGCAGCGACAACCTCCTGCCACGCGAGGAGACCTATGAGCCCGCCGACGGCAGGCCGCTGGTCCTCATCAACAAGGAAAACCCCTCCGGGCTGGGCTTCGTCTTCGACCCGGGCGCCCTCGAAGAGGGGCAGACCGCGGTTCTGGAATTCAACATCGGCGAGCCCACCGTGAGCATATGGGCGCGGATCTCGGACGGACCGGTGAAGCCGTGCGTCCTGGTCGACACCACCGGACACTCTGTCGGCCCCTCGGAGTTGCCCAGCCCGCAGAGCGGGTGAGTCGTTCGAGCTCATCCAGGCCCGACAAATCGCCGTGGGCGGACTCTTGCTCAGCGCGCGAGTGCGGCGTCAGCGTGCGAACGCGGCCAGGCCAGGACGGGCGCTCGTGCAAGGTTCCCTTGAAGCTACGGCTCGGCGGCGGGCAGCGTCGGACGGTCGGCCGGGTAGAGGCTGACGAGATCACCTACGCCGCCGCCGTGGCGACCACACAGCTCAACACCCACGCCCGCCCCTGGGCCTGGGGACGCCCGCCCCCGAGCCTCGTCAGCGCCGACGTCGTTTTGTCCACCTGCTTTGCGGAACGGAGCACCAGTAGGCCAAGCTGCAATCCAACCTGCTCGATTCGCCGTGCTTGATCAGCACGCCGACGCCCAGGATCCGTGGTGTCAGGCGCACGCTCACACTCATCGCGGCACCCGCTTCAGGTGCCCGAACCACCGGGGACGGCGAGATCACCTTCGACGTACTGAGCGCGGCCGTGGGCGAACGACCAATCCTGAGGGCCGTTCTCGACGATGCCGATGAAGACATCCTCGCCGGCAACACCGACGTACTCCAGGCTGTCGGCGATGGTGCGGAACAGCTCCTGCTTGACCTCGGTGGCGCGGCCTGCCTGGGTGAAGATCTGGATCATCACCACGCCGGAGCTGCGGTCGAAACCGAGCCCGGCGTCCAGGGCGATCAGGTGGTCGGCATCGTGCTCGGTGATGATCTGAAACCGGTCGCGCTCGGGGATGTGCAGCACCTTCACAATCGCCTCGTGTGTCGCGTCGGCGATCGCCTTGATCTCGTCCGATCGACGTCCACGGACCATGTCAATCCGCACTAGTGGCATTGTTTGCGCCCCTTTCAGGCGATTAGCGGCCTAGGCTCGTGTGCATCTCAGCGCCAATGATCGATAGAGATGGAGCCCATCTCCGGAAGAGATGAGACCCGTGACCCCGTATCCCTGCCTACCCGTCGTCGCACTGAATCCGTACGGTCTCGGGCATGACCGCGCCTTGGGTAGGCCCACAGTCGGTCTGGCGGACATCCGCGTCGCCCAGGGCTAGAGCCGGCCGGCAAGCCGAGCGAGTGCCTGCTCAGCAGGCTCACTCCGCGCCTCGCGGTGTCCCGTTCCGGCCCACAGGTGGATCAGCCGGGTGTCTCCGGCCGCGGTGGCCGCCTTGCGCAGCGGGCCGGTGAGGTGGTGCAGGGCGGGGTAGCCGGCGGGGGCGATCGCGTCGAAGCGGTCGGTGAAGTGGTTGCGCAGGGCGCGGGCTGGCCGCCCCGTGAAGGCGCGCGTGACGATGGTCGTCTCGAAGGCGGGGTCCACGAGAGCCGTCTTGTGCGGCGCCGATGCTCCGCTCTCGTCCGTACGCAGTAGGAGGGTGCCGACCATAACCGCTTCCGCACCGGCATGCAGCGCGGCCGCCACATCGGCCGGGGTGGCGATTCCGCCGGTGGCGATGACCGGCAAGGTGACGGCGTCACGCACTTGGCCTACCAGCTCGGGCAGCGGCACGGGCGTGAGCGGTCGCTCGGGGGTGAGCGTGGCCGAGTGCCCGCCGGCCGTGGCCGCCTGCACGATCAGTGCGTCGACTCCGAACTCCGCCGCCCGGCGTGCCTCGTCGGTCGAGGTGACGTTCTGCAGGACGGTGGTGCCGGCCCGGCGCAGGGCACCGACGACCGCGCGGTCGGGGATACCGAAGGTGAAGGACACCCAGGGGACGGGACTCGCGGTCAGCAGGTCGACCTTGTCCGTCCACTGATCGTCGTCCTCCACCGGGTCCCCGTCGGTGAGCTTCAGCCCGTACGGCTCGGCCTCGGGCTGCACCGCCTGGGCGTAACCCCGGTACGCCTCGGCGGAGATGGGGACCGGGTTGGGGACGAACAGGTTGACGCCGAACGGCACTCCGTCCGCCCGTACGGTGTGGATCTGCCCGGCCAGCGCCTGCGCGGTCTTGTACCCGCCGGCGAGAAAGCCCAGGCCGCCGACGCGCGCGGCCGCCGTGACGAGTGCGGGTGTGCTCGGTCCGCCGGCCATCGGCGCGGCGAGGACCGGGAGGTCGATTCCGAGATCGGACAGCAGTCTGCTCATGACGACTCCTCCTCTGGTACGGGTGTCAGGCCGTCGAGACGACGGGAGCGAGGTGGTGCGGAAAGCGGATGCAGACGGCGGCGGCCGCGACTCCGGCGATTGCCACCATGGTGCTGCCCAGCAGGAGGGCCTGGTGGTAGCCGTGACGCAGCAGGGGTGCGGCCAGCAGCGGGCCGAGGATCTGGCCGGCGCTGTATCCGGCGGTCAGCAGGGCCACGGCGCGCGGCACTTGCAGATGAGTGCCGATCGACAGGGCGATCGTGCTGACGCCCATGAATGTGGCGCCGAACAGCACGGCGGAGACCAGCGCCGGGGCAGCGCCACCGAGCAAAGCCGGCAGCGCGATGCCGACAGCCTGGATGCTCAGCGAGGTGAGCAGTAGCGCCGGTCGCGACCAGCGGCATGCCAGGCGAGTCCACAGGGCGCAGGAGGGCAGGACGGCGAGTCCGACCACGATCCAGGCGCCGCTGCCGAGTCGGCCCTGGACGCCTTGCTGGATCGCCGCGACCAGGAAGGTGCCGGCGATGATGTAGCCGATGCCCTCGAAGGTGTAGCTGGCGAACAGGGCGATGAACCAGCGGTGGGTGCGGGGTCGTTCGGCCGGACCGGCGGCTTTGGCGGCCGCTGTTTCCGGTTCGGGCGTGAGGGGCCAGGCGACGGCCGCGAGCAGGGCCGCGAGCGCGGCACAGGTCCACCAGGCAGCCTGCCAGGTGGACGTCGTCTGCACGACCACCACCAGCAGGCCGGACAGGGCGATTCCGGCGCCGACACCACCGAAGGCCCATCCGACCATGTGGTGTGCGTGCGCCTGCAGGCGGGAGAGCATGGCGCTGACGGCGATCACGAACACCAGCGCGCTGGCGGTGCCGGCCACCAGTCGCAGCGCGAACCAGGCGGTGCCGTCGTGCGTGGCCGGTATGAGCGCCAGTGTCGCGACCATGACGGCCAGCGAGCCGCGCAAGGTCGCGGCCGAGCGTACGACGGCCGGGACGGCGATGCCGACGAGGGCGCCCGCGAGGTAGCCGATGAAGTTCGCGGTGGCCAGGCTCGCCCCGAGCCCCGAGGACAGACCTGCCTGGGCGTGCATGAGCGGCAGGATGGGGGTGTACACGAACCGGCCGATCCCCATACCCGCGGCAAGCGCTGCCGCGGCCTGGGCCGCGATCGTCCAGGAGGACTCCCTGCGCGGGCGGGTGGGGGCTGTTGGTCGTGCCACTTCTGGCGTCATGATCACTTTCCCTCGGCGTTCAGCGGCCACCACCCACGCTAGACAGCCCGCGAACGCTTGTGAAATGCCGGTTAAGCTGCTGCTATGCACGGCAGGCATGGATCCGGGGAGAAGGCACGATGAGCATGGACGTCGAGCTCCGGCACCTGCGGGCCTTCACGTCTGTGGCACGACACCGGTCCTTCTCCCGGGCAGCCGAGGAACTGCTGATCACACAGCCGGCTCTGAGCCGTACGATCGCGCAGTTGGAGGGCAACCTGAACGTCCGCCTCCTCGACCGCTCCTCCCGGCACGTCGAGCTGACGGCCACCGGCGCCGAGTTCCTCCTCCACGCCGAGCGTGTCCTCTCCACCCTCGACCAGGCCCTGGCCGTCGTGCGCCACAAGGTCACCCTCCGGCTCGGCTTCAGCTGGCTGCTGCCCGACCCCTGGGCCCAGCAGGCGGTGAGCCACTTCGAGCAGAACACCGGAGCCTCGGTCACCCTGACCCGCACCGACGATCCCCTTCAGGCTCTGCGGCAGCGCGCCGTCGACATCGCCCTGGTCCGCGGCGACTTCGACCCGCCGAGGGCAGCGCGCACCGTGCACCTGTACGACGAACCGCGCATCGCCGTCTGCTCCGAGCACTGCGATCTGGTCCGTCTCAGCCACCTGGGCTGGGCGGACGTCCAGCACTGGCCCCTGGTCGTCAACACGGTCAGCGGCACCACCGGCCCCTGGTCCTGGTCCGTGGACCAGCGCCCGGAGCAGATCATCGAGACGGCCAACTACGACGAATGGCTTGAGACGGTGGCCGCCAACCGTGGCATCGGCATCGTCCCCGAGGTGGCGCAGCGCCGCACGCAGCACCCCGCCCTCCGTTTCATTCCGCTCACCGAGGCGCCGCCCAGCCCGGTCAGCCTTGTCTATCTGCCCGACGCTCGACGGGCCCTGGTCCGCCGGTTCCTGGACGCCGCGGTAAGGGCGGAGCACGAGTGAGCCGACGTCCCGGGCGGGATGATCAGCATCCATGTCTGCCGGACACGGATGCATCACGACAGGCATGTCACGCGCGTGCGTGAGGTTCTTATCCTCGGCGGCGTGAACGAAGCGATCGAGACGACTCGGCGAGGACGGCGATGACGACAGCAGGGCTGCTGCCCCGAGCCCATGCCGATCTGGGACGGCCGGCCGTTGGGGCACAACGAGTCTGCCTGGTAGAGCGGGGAGGAGTTGTGCCGTCACGCCCTGGGCAACACACGCCGATGTTTCGAGGCGCTACGCGCTGATCCACGCTCACGGGCGGATCACGAACGTCAACATCGCCTACGCGGCGACCTCGCGACTCATCGTCATACCTGACAGGGCACACGACGACACCCCCGGCCCGGAGGGTTCCGGGCCGGGGGTGTCGTGGGTGCCTGGGGTACCGGTCTCCGGGCTCCCGGGGTTTCCCTCGTGTGAGTCGGCCACCCCGGCCACGGGGTGGACCGGTTACCGGACGCCCCGCCTGCCGTACAGGCTCACCGCCAGGAGGACGCCGACGGCGGCCAGGGCGACCTGGATGATGAGTTCGATCCAGTCGATGCCCGCTGTGGTGGCGACGCCGAGCGCTCCGGCGATCGCGGTGCCGATGAGGGCGGCGACGATACCGATGACGATGGTCAGCCAGATCGGGATGGCCTGCTTGCCGGGCACGACGAGCCGACCCAGGGCACCGATGATGGCGCCGATGACGATGGCGGTGATGATGCCGGTGACTGTCATGTTCCACGCTCCTGTCTGCTCAGCTGCCAGGCGTATGCCCTGGGAAAGAAGAACAACACATAACGGAGTGACCCGAATTACTGGCCGTCGGTCACGGTCCTGTCTTGAAGTGGTCGTATACGGGTTCCGGCCCGGCTCTCATCACCCGGGAGCCCCGGTGTCAGGAGACCCGGTCGACGGGCTTTCCCGGCGTTTCCACAGCCGTGTCGCCGGCGGGGACGGCGGGAGTGCCGGGGGTGGCGGGGGTGGCGCCGCTCAGCAGGGAGCGGACGAGCCCGAGGCCGGTGCCGCCGAGGGTGAGAGCCTTGGCGAGCATCTCCTCGACACCCTGGGCGCCGTTGAGGACGACCATGTGGTCGACGTTGCCGAAGGACTTCGCCCCCGCCTCGACGATCTGCGGCCAGTTCTCGGCGAGCTGCTGGGCGATGACCGCCTCCTGGTTGTCGGCGAGGGCCTCGGAACGGGCCCGGATCGCGTCGGCCTCGGCCAGGCCCCTCGCCTTGGCCGCCTCGGCCTCCGCGAGTCCCTGGGCCCTGGAAGCCTCCGCGGCGGCCAGGCCGGTGGCCTTGGTCGCGTCGGCGGCGGCGAGACCGCGCAGCCGCACGGACTCCGCCTCGGCCGCGGCGGCCTGCTTGACCTGCGACGCCTGCGCGGCGGCGCGGAGTTCGGTCTCGCGGGCCTCGGCCTCGGCCTGGGCGATGCGGGCGTCGCGCTCGGCCTGGGAGGCCGTCACCGTCTCGTACGCCCTGGCGTCGGCGGGCTTGCGGACCTGGGCCTGGAGTCGTTGCTCGGCCAGCGCCGCCTCAAGCTCGGCGGCGCGGGTCTCCTGGACGACGACCTCCTGGCGGGCGGACGCCTCAGAGAGCGGCCCCGCCTGGCGGGACCTGGCCAGGGCCTCGTCGATCTCGGCCTGGTAGGCGGCCTGCTTGATCTGGGAGTCGCGCCAGGCCGCGGCCTTGTTGGCGGCGGCGACCTGCTCGGCCTCGGTGGCCTCCTGGTCACGCTGGGCCTCGGCGATACGCGCCGAGGCGGCGATCCTGGCGGCGTGCGGCTTGCCGAGGTTGGTGATGTAGCCCGTCTCGTCCTCGATCTCCTGGATCTGCAGGGAGTCGACGATCAGTCCAAGCTTGATCATCTCGTCGGCGGCCGAGGCGCGGGTCTCACCGGTCAGCCGCTCGCGGTTGAGGATGAGGTCCTCGACCGTCAGGTTGCCGATGATCGACCGCAGGTGGCCGGTGAACAGCTCGTGGATGGCGCCGTTCATCGAGTCCTGCTGGTCCAGGAAGCGGCGGGCGGAGTTGGCGATCGAGTGCAGGTCGTCGCCGACCTTGTAGATCACGACGCCGCGGACCACCACCGGGATGCCCTGCTGGGTGACGCAGGAGACCTGGAGGTTGGCGGCCCGGCTGTCCAGGCGCAGGCGGCGCGCGGTCTGGAATCCGGGGAGCACGGAGGTGCCCTTACCTGTAATGATCTTGAATCCGAGGCTGTCGGCCTCCTCGCTCCTGCCCCGGGCCCCGAGCCCGGAGATGATCAGCGCCTCGTTGGGTTCGGCCACCCGCCAGATGGCCTTGAACAGCAGGACGATGACGAGAAGGGCGACGAGGACGACGCCCCCGATGACGAAGTACTCCGTAGGCATCGCGGCCTCCACGGTGGGGGATGAGAGGACTGTCAGCCGAGCGCTCGGGAGACGTAGACGGTGCGCGGCGGGAAGAAGTCGACGATCACGACGATCGAACCGACGGTGATCTCCTCGTCGGGAACCGTGGGATGCGCGTAGAACGCCTCGACGCCACCCCGAACCACCACCATCACCTCCCCGACCAGGCCGGGGCCGATCTTTCCGGTGACCCTGCCCTCTTTACCGACCACGCGATACTCCCCGAATCAGCCGTCAGGGGGAAAAACGAATGCGCGCCTCGCTCCGCCACGCACCATGCCGCGGCATGAGCTCGTCCGGACTTCCACCGTTAATCCCCGTGCTTCACTTTATAGAGGTAACGAGCCAACATTCCATAACGTTCCGGCTTATCCTGAAAATTCATACGGCAAGCTCCCCGCTCATCCGCGCAGCCTCCCGTCCCGCGAAATCCGAGGTCAGCGGCAAAAAGGCACGAAGCAGCGGAGAACCATGCGGAGCGGTGCGTCCCGGTGCGCACCAGGACGCCCCAGGCGCGGCCCCCTTTCCGCGGGCCGGATAAGTCAGCGTGCCGTCGCCGCCCGCTCCTCCTTTCAATTCCCGGCGACCATGACATGACTCTCATGCAGTAGATATCATGACAGCGCGCTAATGGCATGGGTAAAAAGTTCCCGAAAACGCAGCGCGGCGACCGCGGCGATCCATTCACATCGTGATGATCGCCCCATGACCGATCCTGATGAGATCAATCCACGTAAGGCCCTGGAACTCGGCATGGACCGGCCCATCTCCCGCCGGGACTTCTTCGACGGGATGATCGCGGCCACGGGGATCGCGGCGGCGTGCTCGCTGCCCGGAATCGGCGGATGGAACGCCTCCCCGGCCGAGGGCGCGGAAGAGGTGCCCCGCCTCGCCGGCGCGGAAGACCTGGAGCTCTCGCCCGACACCTCCTACCCGCCGTCCCTCACCGGGCTGCGCGGCGACACCGCGGAGGCGCTGAGCGTGCCGCACGCCCTTCGCGACCAGCGCTTCTGGCCGTACGCGGGCACGCCGGAGCCCACCGGCGAGCACTATGAGCTGGTCGTGGTGGGCGCGGGGATCAGCGGTCTCAGCGCGGCCCACCGGTGGCTGGAGCGCGACCCCGGCGCGCGGATCCTGATCCTGGACAACCATGACGACATCGGCGGGCACGCCCTGCGCAACGAGTTCCACCCGAGGACCAGGAGGGGGCCGCTGGTCTCGTACGGCGGGTCACGGTCGATCATCAACCCGGCGGCGTGGACCTCCGAGGGGAAGGACCTGCTCGCCAAGCTGGACATCCGCCCCGAGAGGCTCGCCAGGGAGCGGAGACTCTACGCGGACCTGGGGATGCACGACAGCGTCTTCTGCGACCGGGAGACCTTCCCCGCCGAGAGGCTGGTCGTGTTCACCCCCGGCCGGGGGGCACCGCGGTGGATCGCCGAACTGCCGGTCGCGGAGCAGGCCAGAAAGGACCTGCTCATGCTGTACGGCGACCCACCGGACTGGTTTCCCGGCCTGTCCGGCGAAGAGAAACAGGAGCGGCTGGCCAGGCTCACCTACTCGGGCTTCCTCGCCGAGGTCTGCGGGGTCCACCCGGATGTGCTGAAGTTCGTCCAGACCATGCCGAGTGACGAGTGGGCCTACGGCTCCGACGCCTTCGGCGCGATCGACGCCTGGGCCTGCGCCGACGAGCACCGGTACCCCGGGTTCCGGGGGCTCGGGCTCGACGCCTCCAAGCCGTCCAGGTACAACTCCCCGACTGTGATCAAGGAGTGGGACACGGACGAGCCGCGCGCCTACCGCTTCCCCGAGGGCAACCAGGCGATCGTCCGGATGATGGCCGCCCGGATGATCCCCGGCTTCGCCACGGCCGCCGACATGGCGGGGATCACCACCGCGAGTTTCGACTACGGCGTGCTCGACCGGCCGGGCAACCGGGTCCGGATACGCCTGTCCAGCCCGGTGGTCTCGGCGGTCAACGACGGCCGGCCCGAAGTGGCCACCGGCGCCACGGTCGGCTACTTCGACGGCGAGCGGGTGCGGACCGTGCGGGCCGGAAGCGTGATCATGGCCTGCTGGAACTCGATGATCCCCTACCTGGTCGGCGACCTGCCGCCCGCGCAGCGGGCGGCGCTGTACCGGGCGGTCAAGGTGCCCCTGCTGTACGCGACGGTCCAGCTCCGTGACTGGCGTGCCTGGCAGGAGGCCGGGATCAGGCGCGCCAGGTTCACCGGCGCCCGCTGGTGCGTGGCCGAGCTCGACGACCCGGCCGACGTCGGCGGCTACCGGTGCCCGAGGACACCCGCCGAGCCGATCGCGGTGCACATGGTCAGCACGCCCGTCACGCCCGGCGTGTCACCCGCGCACGGCTCGATCGCCGGTCGGTACGCCCTGATCGAGACGCCGTACGGGCATCTGGAGTACAGCATCCGCGACCAGCTCACCCGGTTGCTCGGCCCGGGAGGCTTCGACGCGGCCCGCGACATCGAGGCGATCACGGTCAACCGGTGGGGGCACGGCCACACACCTGAGTACGCCACCCCGTGGGATCTCGACTTCTACCCCGACGGGCAGCCACCGGCGGCCGTCGCCCGCCGGCCGCACGGCCGGATCGCGATCGCCAACTCCGACTCCGTGCCCGCCGCCCGCGCCGACGCGGCCGTCACCGCCGCCTACCGCGCGGTCGCGGAGCTACAGCGCTGACCGGGTCAGCCGGGCTTTCTCAGCCTGGTGAAGGCCCAGCTCATCCTCGGCTCGACCGCCCAGCGGGTGACGCGCCGCACCGGTTCCGTGCACAGCAGGGCGGCGAGCCCGACCCCGAGAAGCGCCACGACCGTCACCCCCGGCAGGGTCTGGGCCCACTCTCCGTAGAACCGCTCGGCGACCTTCACCACCAGGCCGTGCAGAAGGTAGGCGTACATCGTCGCCGCGCCGAGCCCCGAGTACCAGGTGCGCCTGGCCGGGGTGACCGCCAGAAACGCCGCGACGAGCAGCGCCCCGGTGGCCAGCATGCCCAGGCGGATCAGGCTGCCGGTGAGGTCGTCGACGCCGATCGCGTCGTTGGCGTGCCGCCACCGGATCCACTCGGTCTTCACCAGGGTGTGCGTGGCGAGCGCCAGGACGCCGCCACCGACCAGCACGATCGCCCCCGCGGCCCGTACCCACCGCCGCCTGAGCCACTCGAAGTGCTCAGGACGGAGCATCAGCCCGAGCACGTAGAACGGGAGCAGGCCGAGGGTCCGGTTCATCGACAGCTCGTCGGGAAGCCTGCTCATCCCGGACAGCAGCGACAGCCCGACCGCGACCGTCAGCGGCCACCGCAGCTGCTGCCAAACCGGGGTGGACAACCGCCACAGGAAGAGCGACATCAGGAACCAGGTCAGGTAGTACGGGTCGAGGAGGCTGATGTCGAGCTTGCCGTACAGGACGAGACGAGGCAGCGAGTAGAGCAGCTCGAAGATCACATACGGGACGGCGAGCGTGCTGATCAGTTTGCGCGCCTTGCCGGAGGAGAAGGTGAAGTTCCGCGACAGGTAGCCGCTGAGCACGATGAACAGCGGCATGTGGAACGTGTACACGTAGAAGTAGGCCGCGTGCGCGACCGGCACTTCTCGCAGGTCCTCGATCAGGTGGCCCGAGACGACCAGGGTGATCGCCAGGAACTTGGCGTTGTCGAAGAACGGGTCCCTGCCCGCGGCGGGCGGGAGAACGGCCCGCAGCGGGGTTGCGACACTCACAGCCCCGGACCGTAACCGGACCCGCCCAACGTCCGGCGAACAGCCGGTGACAGCCGGGGAAATCCCCGCCGACCCCGCCCGGCGGGGATGCGGCTACCCGACGGCGGCGGCGCTGGCGTCCCAGAGCGCGCGGGCCAGCGCGGGGTCGGCCATTCTCCTGGGGACGGCCGCCGGGGCGCTTTTGGCGAAGTAGCGGCCCGGGTGGGCGGCGCCGTCCGGGTGGGTGGCGAGGTGGACCATGGTGCTCGCGCCCTCCTCGACGGTCTGGCCCATCCCGGGGATGTTCTTCACCATCCACATCATCAGCGTGGCCGGGGCGAACTCGGTCTTGATCACACCGGGGTGGAAGCAGGTCGCGGTCACCCCGGTGCCCGCGAGGCGCCGGGCCAGCTCCACCGTGAAGAGGGCACCCGCCTGCTTGGAGTCCCCGTACTGAAGCCAGCCGCTCCAGCGCCGCCGCTCGCGGTCGAGATCGGACGGATCGAGGCGCCCGGTCTTGCCCGCCCGGGAGGAGGTGGTGATCACACGCTCCCCGACCCGCTCCAGCAGCAGGTTCGTCAGCAGGAAGGGGGCAAGGTGGTTGACCTGGATCATCGTCTCGTGGCCGTCGCGGGTGAGCGTGCGCTCGGCGGTCATGACACCCGCGTTGTTGACGAGAATGTCAATCCGCTCGTAACGGGAGAGCAGCTCGGCCCCCAGCCTGCGCACATCGTCCAAGGAGGTGTAATCGCAGGTGAACGTATCCGGGACCGTTCCCGAGACCGCCGTTACCCTTTCCGCCACGCGAGCTGTCTTACCGGGATTACGGCCGACCAGAACAACACGCTGCCCGCGCCTCGCGAGCTCTACCGCCGCTGCCTCACCAATTCCGGCACTAGCCCCGGTAATCACACTAATCATCCGATCCTCCACTGCGCAGAAAGCCTATTCGGTGCTAGTCTCCTATGCGATCTTCCGGAGGCCTATCCACCCCTAAGCCGGCACGAGCCTCCACACGCTCAGAGGTTGGGACGAGTGGACATGGGCTCTAGAAACCGCTCGATTCGGTTCAAGATTTTCTTGCTGTTGCTCCTGCCGCTGCTGTCGCTGAGCGCGTTGTGGGGCTTCGTGCTCAATCTGACCGTCGGTGACGGGATCACGCTGCTGAACGCGAACAGCATCTACCAGTCGGTGGGTGTCACCTCCACTGATCTGGGACTACAGCTTCAGGCGGAGCGGACGCAGTCGTCGGTGGCGATCAGTTCCCGGGTCCTCACGAGCGGGATGGGGGAGCAGCGCTCCCGGACCGACCGGGCGGTCGAGGCGTTCAGGAAGGCCACCGCCTCCGAGGATTCCGGCAGCCCGGAACTGCGTAGCTCGCTGAGCGCGCTGCTCAGCCAGCTCGACCGGCTTCCGAACATCCGGTCGGGTGTCGACAGCGGACAGCAGGCACGGCTGAGCGTGCTGTCGAGCTACAACCGGATTCTCGACGCGGTCTTCCTGGTGTACGACCAGATGACCGCGGTGCCCGATCTGTCGATCTCCCATCAGGCCACGGCCATGCAGGGCATGGGCAACGCCTATGAGATGTTCGCCAGGGAGAACGCGCTGATCAGCGGGGCTCTGATCGACTACCGGCTGTCGGAGGAGGAGCGCAAGGCCTTCGGCGAGTACGTCACCACCCGGAAGTTCCTGCACACCAAGGGTGTGGCCTCGCTCGACCCCGAGCTGGGCGCGACCTACCGCGACACCTTCAAGTCCGCGGCCTTCGAGAGGTTCACGGACCTGGAGAAGGCCATCGTCGGATCGACCGGCAACCGGCTGACCCCCGAGGCGGCCAGGTGGAAGGCGACCGCGAACGAGATGTCGGCCTGGCTGGACAAGGTCAACCTCGCCGCCTCCAAGAAGCTGGCGGAGCGGGCCCAGACGGCGGCCACCGGCATCCTGCTCCGGATCGTGATCGCCGGTGGCGTCGGCCTGATCGCGGTGGTCGCGTCGATCATCTTCTCGGTCCGCTTCGGCCGCCGCCTGGCCGCCGAGCTCGCCGGGCTCCGTTCGGCCGCCCTGGAGCTGGCGGACGTGCGGCTCCCCCACGTCGTGGACCGCCTGCGGCGCGGCGAGGAGGTCGACGTGCGGGCCGAGGCGCCGCCGATCCAGGCGGGCGGCTCGACCGAGGTGCACGACGTGGCCCACGCGTTCAGCTCGGTGCAGCGGACCGCGGTCGAGGCCGCCGTCGGCCAGGCCAACCTGAGGCGTGGCGTCAGCCAGGTCTTCGTGAACCTGGCCCGGCGCAAGCAGAGCCTGCTCCACCGCCAGCTCACCCTGCTCGACAGCATGCAGCACCGGGCGAGTGACCCCGACAGCCTTGAGGACCTGTTCCGGCTGGATCACCTGACCACCCGTATGCGGCGGCACGCCGAGGGCCTGATCATCCTGTCCGGCGCGGCACCCGGCCGGTCCTGGCGCAAACCGGTGCCGGTGGTCGACGTCCTGCGAGCCGCGATCGCCGAGGTCGAGGACTACACCCGGGTCAACGTGATGCCGGTGGCCGACATCTCGCTCGACGGGGCCGCGGTCGCCGACATCACCCACCTGGTGGCCGAACTGATCGAGAACGCCACGATCTACTCCCCGCCGCAGACCATGGTGACCGTGCGCGGCGACGTGGTGGCCAACGGGTTCGCCGTCGAGGTCGAGGACCGCGGCCTGGGCCTGAGCCCGATGGAGTACGCGGCCATCAACGAGCGGCTGGCCAACCCGCCGGAGTTCGACCTGGCCGACAGCGACCGGCTGGGCCTGTTCGTGGTGGGCCAGCTCGCCTCCCGGCACAACATCCAGGTCATCCTGCGCGGCTCGCCGTTCGGCGGCACCACGGCCATCGTGCTCATCCCCCGTACGGTGATCGCCCAGCAGGGCTCGCCGCTCGCCCTCACCGTGGAGCAGACGTCCTCCACCACCGAACGCGCCGCCGAGCGTCCGGGAGAGCTGTTCGACTCCCCCTCGCATGACACGTTCTCACCCTCCGCCAACGGCAACGGTCTGCCCCGCAGGACGAGGCCGGCCTCCCCTGCCCAGTCCACCGCCGCGCCCTCTCTCAGCGTGGTGACCGACCTGCCGGCCCGTCCCCAGCCCGCTGGGCAGGAGGGACGTCCGGGCGGGACCGCGGACCAGGAGACCGGCTGGGCCCATGCCCTCTTCACCGCGTCGCCCGAGGGGGCACCGCAGGGGACCCGTGAGACCCGGCGGACGCCCGAGCTCGGCAATGACGCTCCGACACGTAAGACGGCCCCACAGCCCCCCACGGGGCCGGGTGGCCTGCCCCGCCGGATCCGGCAGGCGAACTTGGCGCCTCAACTCCGCCAGGAGCCCGAGGCGACGGAGCCCGCCCAGCCGGAGCCAAGGGCGGAACCGTGCGAGGAGCGTTCGCCCGATGAGGTCCGCGCGTTGTTCTCCGCCTTCCAGGCGGGTGCGCGGCGCGGACGCGAGGAGCAGGACGATGACTTCGCACACCACACGACAGGCGACAAGGGGGACAAATGACCGGAAAATTGACCAACACCGGCGAGCTGAACTGGCTCCTCGACGACCTGACCACCAGGGTGGGCGCGGTGCGCCAGGCGGTGCTCCTCTCCACCGACGGACTGGCCGTCGGCTTCTCGAAGGGGCTCAACCGCGAGGACGCCGAACATCTGTCCGCGGTCGCAGCCGGGTTCCAGAGCCTGGCACGCGGCGCGGGACGCCATTTCGGCGGTGGTGAGGTGCGCCAGACCATCGTGGAGATGGAGTCGGCGTTCCTGTTCGTCACCGCCGCCGGACAGGGCACCTGCCTGGCCGTGCTGAGCAGCTCCGACGCCGATGTGGGTCACATCGCGTACGAGATGGCGATGCTGGTCAAGCGGGTGGGCCAGCATATCTCCACCAGTCCGCGCCAGGGTCTCTCGTGAGCGGGGGAGCGGGTGGCGGCGCCATCCATGGACCGTCGGATCCCCGAACCCGGTGCCGGAGGTCCGGATGACACGCTGGATGGACGAAGAGGCCGGACCGGTCGTCCGGCCCTACGCGCTCATCAGGGGTCGCACCCGCTCCTCCGGTGACACTCTGGACCTGGTCGCGATGGTCACCTCGACCCGCGCCGTCCCGTCCGGGGGATTCGTCCCCGGGCCGGAACAGGAACGCATTCTCGCCATGGTCACCACCCCGACCTCGGTCGCCGACGTCGCCTCGGACCTCAACCTGCCACTCGGCGTGGTCAGGGTCCTTCTCGGCGACCTGAAGGACCACAAGCTCATCTCGATCGGGCGCGCCTCCGCGAGCGAGCGCATTCTCAAGGAAGTGATCAATGGACTTCGGGCCCTCTGACGAACCCGTCGCCCTCAAGATTCTCATCGCGGGTGGCTTCGGGGTGGGAAAGACCACGCTCGTGGGCGCCATCAGCGAGATCCGGCCGCTCCGCACCGAGGAGGTGCTCTCCGACCGCGGTATCGGCATCGACGACGTCGACGGTGTGGAGGGCAAGACCACCACCACCGTCGCGATGGACTTCGGCCGCATCACGATCAGGGAGGGCCTGGTCGTCTACCTGTTCGGCACCCCGGGCCAGGAGCGGTTCTGGTTCATGTGGGACGAGTTGTCCTACGGCGCGCTGGGCGCCGTGGTGCTGGCCGACACCCGGCGGCTGACCGACTGCTTCCCCTCGATCGACTACTTCGAGCAGCGCGGCACGCCGTTCATCGTGGCCGTCAACTGTTTCGACGGCGCCGAACGGCACGAGGCGGACGACGTCCGCGTCGCCCTGGACCTCGATGTGGACGTGCCGGTGCTCCTCTGCGACGTACGGCGCCGTGTCTCGGCGAAGACGGTGCTCGTGACCCTCGTGGAGCACTCGTTGAAGGTGCTGACGGCCAGCCAGAGCTGAGCAGCGGGCCGGGGTGTCCCCCGGCCCTCGCTGCCGGAGACCGGACACGAACTCAGGCGCCCCGCCGGGAGGTCACAGTGCCCGCAGGCCGATGATCAACTCCCTCAGCAGGCTCTCCGGCGGCACGGAGGCGGCGGGAAGCGGCGATCTCACCAAAATCAGGCCCTGGTCGAGCAGGTCGCCCAGGAGGACTTTGACCACGCCGACCGGCAACCCGGCATCCGACGCGATCTCCACGATCGGGCGTGCCCGCCTGACCAGGTTGAGCAGCCGCCGGTGTTCGGAGCCCAGACACGCTCCCGGGGAGACCGGTGTCCCTGTCGCCACCGCCATCGAGAGCAGGTCGAACGAGGAGCAGGACGCCCTGGTGCGCCCCCCGGTCACCGCGTAGGGGCGGACGACGGGACCGGCCTCCTCGTCTACCCACTCGATGTCATCGCTCATTGGCCGGCCATCCGGGGCCCGGTGGCCAGGTGCTGTCCGACCCGGGTGACCAGGCGGGCCATCTCGTAGGCGATCAGGCCCACGTCGGCGGCGCCGGTGGTCATGACCGACAGGCAGCTCCCCTGACCGGCGGAGGTGACGAAGAGGAACGCGGAGTCCATCTCCACCATCGTCTGGCGCACGGCTCCGCCGCCGAACTGCAGGCTGGTGCCCTTCGCAAGGCTCTGGAAGCCGGACGCCACCGCCGACAGATGGTCGGCGTCCTCCTTCGTCAGCCCTCTGGACGAGGCCATCATCAACCCGTCGTTGGACAGGATCAGTGCGTGCGAAACGTCCGCCACACTCGTGACGAAATCATCCAGAAGCCAATAAAGCTCACCCGGCACGTGGTTAAACCCCTTCCCCTCTGATGATCCTTTTGATCTTCATCCCCCACCGGCGCGACGAAGCCGGTCTCATGGACCCGCCTCCGTTCGCGCTCCCGCACTCACGGCCCCGGCTCAACGCTCGGCACCGCCGTCCTCGTCGTCGGCCCGGCCGCGCTGCCAGCCGGACTGCAGGGCGCTCATCAGCGCCCTCGCCTCCTCCGGTGACCGCTCCTCGATCTCGGCATCGGGCGGACGTGGCTCCCTGGCCTGCATCGGCGGCATGTTCGCCTGCCGTACCCGGCGTGGCAGCCCGCCGCCGCCACCGCGCCGCAGCGGCCTCCACAGGTCCGTGGGAATCGGCACCGCCGGCTCACCGGGTTCACCGGCGGCCCGTTCCGGCTGTCCCCCGGGCTCGGGCCGCACGCTGATGACGGTGAGCACCGGCGGCTCCGGCGACTGCTCGACGGACTCCGGCTCCCCGAGCAGTTCCTCGGGGATGAGGACGACCACCCCGGTCCCGCCGTACGGCGAGGAGTGCAGCACGACCTCGACCCCGTACCTGGCGGCCAGCAACCCGACCACGGCGAAGCCCAGCCGGTCGGTGTCGCCCGGGTCGAACTCCGGCGGGCTGGCCAGGCGCTCGTTGATCGCGGCACGCTTCTCCGCGGTCAGCCCGAGCCCCCTGTCCTCGATCTCGACGGCGAAGCCACGGCCCGCGAGCTCGCCGCGGACCGAGACCTGGCTGCCGGGCGGGGAGAAGACCGTGGCGTTCTCCAGGAGCTCGGCGAACAGGTGCATCATGTCCGCGACGGCGTTGCCGACCAGGGTGGTGCCGCCCGTCGGGAGGATCCGCACCCGGGCGTAGTCCTCGACCTGGGCGGCGGCCCCGCGCAGCACGTCCTCCATCGGCACCGCCGAGCGCCACTTGCGGCCCGCCGCCCCACCGGACAGGATCACCAGGCCCTCGGCGTGGCGGCGCATGCGGGTGGTGAGGTGGTCGAGCCTGAAGAGGTTCTCCAGCGCCTCGGGGTTCTCCGCCCGCTTCTGCATGCCGTCGAGCAGCTTGAGCTGGCGCTGCAGCAGCGACTGGCTCCGGCGGGCGAGGTTGCGGAAGGAGTGGGCGGCGCCCTCGCGCAGCCTGGCCTGCTCCACGGCGGCGTCCACGGCGCTGCGCCGGACGCTGTCGAAGGCGGCGGCGACATCGTGGATCTCGGCGGTGCTGCCCAGCGGTTCCAGCGCGGGCGCCTCGGCCGTCACGTCCACCTTCTCGCCGCGGCGCAGCTTCTCCATCACCCGTGGCAGCCGCACCTCCGCGAGGTCGGTGGCGGCCCGCCGTACGGCGGCGAGTTCCCTGGTGATCCCGCTGCCGATCCGGTACGAGACGAGCAGCGACGCGACGACCGCGACGAGGCCGAGCACGCCGACGACACCGGCGCGGATGTAGACGCCCACGGTCACCGGCTCGGCCCGCTTGACGAGCATGGGACCGATCTCCGTCATCGACCGCTGGTAGACGGCGTCCAGCGCGTCGCCCGCGGCGCGCCAGTCGGTGGCCGAGACACCGGCGCCGACCAGCAGGCGAGACTCCAAGGCGACGAACCTGGCGTATGTCGAGGAGGCGATCAGCTCCGTGAAGGGGGCGCCCAGCGAGGGCTCCAGCTCGGGGAGCGCCTGTTCCATGAGGAAGGCCCGGTTGGCGGCGATCCGGGCGAACACCCGCGCCTGGTTCTCCGTCATCGGGCTCCGCAGCGCCAGCGGGCCCGTGGCGAGTGCCCGCTCGCGGCTGAGCAGGTTCATGCTCTGGTTGACCATCGTGACGCTGCGCAACTGGCGGTAGAGCGGGAGGTCGTTGGTGAGACTCAGAGTGTTGAAGAGCCGGTTCAGCACGTCCGGCAGCCGGGCGAACTCCGCGGAGAGCCCCACCGAGTCGATCCGCCCCGCGTCGACCCTGGCGCGGATCGCATCGAGCCCCTCCACCTGCCTTATCAGCTCGGCGTGGCGTGCCCTCATCTCGTCGGGCATCACCGCCCGCACCTCGTCCCTGTCCATCTCCTGGCGGAGACGGGTCCGGGCCTGGTCGGTGACCACCCGCTGTCCCGCGAGGGTCTTGTGGTCGGAGTCGGAGCGGGTGGCCAGGTACTCGGCCGACAGGATGTGCTCGCGTTGGACCGCGCTGTTCAGGTCACCTGAGGGTTTGCCGACGGATTCGTACAGCGTGCCGATGGAGCGAAGGCTCATCGAGTCGCCGACCGTGACGACCGAGGCGAAGCCCCACACCGCCACCAGCGAGGTGAGAGGAATGGCCAGCAGCACCGAGACCTTGAACCGGATGGACTTGCTCGATGCCATGTCACCTCAACGGCTCGCTCACGGAACGCCAGGGGGAGCCCCCGGACGATCTCTAGATCGCCGACGAGAATAGCACTGGCGGCTCCTGCTATTTGTAGCCTATTTGTGACATGTCATGAAATAGTCATGGGAAGTGATAAGAGGTCGCGCAGATAGGGCTCGGTTCGGGAGTGGAAAGTGGTCGCGCGGTCACCGTGTGTCTCGGCTGGCGGGTAATCGGCGTGATGGGGCTTGGCATATGCTGAGCCGATGTCGGACGACGGCGAACTGCCAAGTATCTCGGGCATTGGTGTGGACCTGCCTGCAACGCTGCGTATCGCCGGGCTTGCATTGAAACGGACGGAGAGCCCTCCGTCTTTGGCCTGCTGGACCGGCTGCTTCCCGGAGCCGGCAGGCGGCAACGCGGCGGTTATCAGTCTGGTGATTGAGCCGGCCGCGCCGCCTGAAGAGGTCACCCTCCAACTCGCTCACGACGTTGTGAGCCGTTTCGACGTCTTCGTCGACCGAGCCGTGCGGTACTGCCGGACCCGGCTTCGGGAGCGGCACTTTGAACTCACATCCGAGGAACTGAGCTGGCTGGATCTTCCAGAGTTGCCGTTGGCAGTTCCCGAAGCAGTGGTGTGGGCCGACCAGACCTGGGCAATCCGGTTCACAGAGAGCAGGTTCCGGCTGGCGGACCCCTACGGAATCCTGGTGACCTTCAACGGCACGCAGCCTGTCGACGTTCAGGGCCTCGAGGACGAGCAATGAGCCGCTTGTTGTGGCATCGCGGCTCTGGAGGCCGCGCAGATCGTCAGCAGGCGGGGCCAGTTGGCAGACGGCACAGGCACAGATCCGTGATCATGGAGTTGCGACGCTCTGTGATCACTGAGGAGACCTGTGCCTGTACTGCCATCATGGCTGACTGAACCGCTCTGGGACCAATTTGCCGGCCTGTTGCCGCAGCGGCCCGAGTTTGATCAGAGCCACCCGTTGGTCTGCCACCGGCGCCGGATCGGCGACCGGCTCGTCTTCGACAAACTGCTCCAGGTCCTCCGGTTCGGCTGCTCTTACGAAGCGATCGCGGACTCCACCTGCTCGGCCACCACGATCCGCAACCGCCGCGACGAGTGGATAAACATGGGCGTGTTCACGCAGTTGAAGCAGATCGCGCTCGGTGTTTATGACCGCGTCGTCGGTCTCGCCCTCGACCAGATCACCGTGGACGGTGCCATCACCAAGGCCCCCGGCGGCGGCGATGCGGCAGGACGCTCACCAGTCGACCGGGGCAAGCAGGGCATGAAGCGCTCCAGCATGACCGACGGCTACGGCATCCCACTCGGTCGCGTCCTGGCCGGCGCCAACCGCCACGACTCCCCGCTGCTGGCTCCGACTCTCGATCTTCTGCACGAACTCGGGCCTCTGCCCGACAAGATCACCGTTCATCTCGACGCCGGCTACGACTCGGCCAGCTCCCGCGCTGTGCTCGCCGAACGCGGTCTGCACGGCCGGATCGCCCGCAAGGGGATCAAAGCGCCGGTCCAGGCCACCCACCGGTGGCACATTGAGCGCACGCACGCCTGGCAGAACGCCTTCCACCGGCTTGCGCGCTGCTACGAACGCCGGACCAGCGTCATCGAGGCGTTCTTCGATCTCGCCGACACGATCATCACCGTCCGTAGCCTGATCCGCCAAGCCTGGACCACCCATCGCTGGGCAGCCCGCCCCCGACGCCGCCCCTGACCATTCGCCTATCTGCGCGACCTCTAAGTCAGCCCAGAGCGGCGCGTGATGCCTGAGTGGCGCTCCGTGCCCAGGTCAGCCGTGCGAGCCGGGCGGCCAGCACGCCGACCAGCGCGACCTCGGTCCCGAGCAGAATCCACTCGGCGAGGCCCGCGAGCACCCCGTGCCCGGGGAGCGCCACGTAGGTGATCACCAGCAGGCCGAAACCTCCGGCCAGCGCCAGCCACTCCACGGTCCTGGCCACCGGCCGCCACCGCTCGTCCTCGTTGAACCGCGCCACCAGCAGGCCGCCCGCCACCGGCATCGCCACGAACACGGCGATCGACAGGTAGCGGTACGCCTGGCCGACCAGGTCGGTGCCCGTGCCGGGGAGGGCCGGGGGCAGCACCGCGAGGAGGATGAGCCCGGCACCCCACACCCGCATCAACCGCTCGGCCAGGACACCCACCGGCGCCCCGGTCGCGCGCAGCCCGGCGACCAGCGCGAGAGAGGCGATGCCCAGCGACGCCATGACGAACCCGGTGACTCCGCTGCGGTCCAGCGCGGCGTACTCGCTGATCGTCAGATCGAGCGAGTCCGGGTACGGAACCGGGTCGGGCTGCCCCACGACGGCGGCCAGGGCGGCCACCGCGGCCGCCGCGATCCCGGCGCACGCGATCAGGGGGTAGAGCCTTTTCGAGGCGAGCATGGATCAATCCTGCTCGCCGCAGGGCGTTTCGGGCATCCGGCGGCATCCCTGATCCAACCCTGAGCCGTCCCTGAGACGACCGGCCGGAGAGCGGCTTCACCCGTCTTGGTCCCCTCGACGCCCCTGTACACGGCCCCGGCCGGGGCCGTGTACAGGCCGCCCGATCCGTCCGGCGTCTCAGCGGAGCCCGCGGACCTCGGCGTAGCGGGCCCTGACCTCGGGCGCGGGGTCGGCCTCGTAGCGCTCGGACCTGCCCGCCTCCCAGGCCGGAGGCTCGTCGCCGCCGAGCAGCCAGGCGGCCTGCCTGGCCGCCCCGTCCGCGACGTACTCCCCCGGCTCGGGAACGACCACGGGCCGCCCGAAGACCGCGGGGGCGATCCGCCGTACGGCCTCGGACCTGGCGCCGCCTCCGATGAGCAGCACCCTGGCCGGGTCGAGCCCGAGGGCGTCGAAGGCGTCGGCGAGGTGGCAGAGCAGCCCTTCCACCGCGGCCCTGGCCAGGTGGGCCGGGGTGGCGGTGCCCAGCGTCAGCCCGTGCAGCGACCCCGTGGCCGAGGGCAGGTTCGGGGTGCGCTCGCCCTCCAGGTACGGGACGTGGACGAGGCCGCCGGCCCCCGAGGGCGCCTCCAGGGCCAACCGGTCGAGCTCGTCGAGACCGACCCCGAGCATCCGCGCGGTGGCGTCCAGCACCCTGGCCGCGTTGAGCGTGGCCACCAGCGGCAGGAACCGCCCGGTGGCGTCCGCGAACCCGGCCACGGCGCCGCTCGGGTCGGCGCTCGGGCTGTCGGCGACCGCGAAGGCCGTCCCCGACGTCCCGATCGACACCACCACGTCCCCCGGCAGGGCGCCGACCCCGAGGGCCGCCGCCATGTTGTCGCCCGTCCCCGGCGCGAGCCGCACCGTGCCGTTTCCGAACGCCTTGACCTCTCCCGCGCCGTCGCGGGGCCCCAGCACCTCGGGGAGTTCGGGAAGGGCACCGAAGGCCGTCCGCAGGAGGTCGGTCCGGTAGGCCCCGGTCGTGGGCGACCAGTACCCGGTGCCCGACGCGTCGCCCCTGTCCGTGACGAACTCCCCGCCCAGCCGCCAGGTGAGCCAGTCGTGCGGCAGGCAAACCCTCGCCGTACGACGGGCGGAGTCGGGCTCGTGCTCGGCCAGCCAGCGGAGCTTGGTCACCGTGAACGACGCCACCGGCACGCTGCCGACCGCCTCGGCCCAGCGCTCAGGACCGCCCAGTTCCCTCACCAGGTCGGCCGCCGCCCCGGCGGAGCGGGTGTCGTTCCAGAGCAGCGCCTTCCTGACCACGTCGCCTGAGGCGTCCAGGCAGACCATGCCGTGCTGCTGCGCGCCGACGCTCATCGCCTCGACGCCGTCCAGCCCGCCCGCCCGGGTGAGCGCCTCCCGCAGCGCCTCCCACCAGGCCCCGGGATCGACCTCGGTGCCCTCCGGGTGGGTCGCGCGGCCCTGGCGGACCAGGGCGCCCGTGCGGGCGTCCCTGATCACCACCTTGCAGCTCTGGGTCGACGAGTCGACCCCGGCCACGAGCGTCATCCGCGGACCCCGAGGAGGTGCTCCATGGCGAGCTGGTTGAGGCGGGTGAAGTGGAAGCCGCGCGCGGCCACCGCTTCGAGGTCGAAGGAGTCGCGGCTCAGGTCCGCGATCGTCTCGCCCGGTGCCAGCGTGGGCTCGGAGAGCTCGGCGACCTTGCTCGCGGCGAGCGCCTCGACGACCTCGGGGTCCGCGCGGAAGGCCCTCACCTTCTCCTTCAGGATCAGGTACGTGCGCATGTTGGCCGCGGCGGAGACCCAGACGTCCTCGGAGTCCTCGGTGCGCAGCGGCTTGTAGTCGAAGTGCCTGGGGCCCTCGTAGCCGCCGTTCTCCAGCAGGTCGACCAGGAAGAAGGCGTTCTTCACGTCGCCGTGGCCGAAGATCAGGTCCTGGTCGTAGCGGGGGCCGTGCTGGCCGTTCAGGTCGATGTGGAAGAGCTTGCCGTGCCAGAGCGCCTGCGCGATGCCGTGCGCGAAGTTGAGCCCGGCCATCTCCTCGTGGCCCACCTCGGGGTTGAGGCCGACGCGGTCGGGGTGTTCGAGCTCGTTGATGAACGCGAGCGCGTGGCCGACGGTCGGGAGCAGGATGTCGCCGCGCGGCTCGTTCGGCTTGGGCTCGATGGCGAACCTGATGTCGTAGCCCTTCTCGATCACGTACGAGGTGAGCAGGTCCATGCCCTCCTTGTAGCGGCTGAGCGCGGCCCTGATGTCCTTGGCGGCCCCGGACTCGGAGCCCTCGCGCCCGCCCCAGCAGACGTAGGTGGTCGCACCGAGCTCGGCGGCCAGGTCGATGTTGCGGATGACCTTGCGCAGCGCGTGGCGGCGGACCTCGCGGTCGTTGCTGGTGAACGCGCCGTCCTTGAAAACCGGGTGGGTGAACAGGTTGGTGGTGGCCATCGGGACCTTGAGCCCGGTCTCGGCCAGCGCCTTCTTGAAGTTCGCGATGGCCCTGTCCCGGTCGGGCTCGACAGCGAGCAGGTCGTCGTCGTGGAAGGTGACGCCGTACGCGCCGAGCTCCGCGAGCCGGTGAACGCTCTCCACCGGGTCCAGCGGGGCCCGCGACGCGTCACCGAAGGGGTCGCGGGCCTGCCAGCCGACGGTCCAGAGCCCGAAGGTGAAGCGATCTTCGGGCTTGGGGGTGTAGGCGCTCATCTACGTTCCTCCGATTTAATCCATTTTATGGACTTAATATGGATCGGGGTGGTGGGATCGTCAAGGGGTGGATGTTCCATGACACAGGCCGTACGCCACGACTCGATGCGCGCCCGCAACCTCGGCGTGGTCCTCGGCGAGATCCGCAGGAACGGCCCGGCCACCCGGGCGGCGCTGGCCGAGATCACCGGGCTGACGAAGACGACGGTGTCGAAGATGGTCGGCGACCTGATCGAGGCGGGCATGGTCGCCGAGTCCGGCGCACTGCGGGACGGCGAGCGGGGCCGGCCGGGCACGGCGGTGACGCTCAGCGGGCGGCGGGTCGCCGCGCTCGGCCTGGAGATCAACGTCGACTACCTGTCCGCCTGCGTGGTCGACCTCACCCTCGCGGTGCGGCTCCGATATTCACAGGCTGTGGACAACCGTGCGACCTCCCCTGTGGAAACCCTTTCCCACCTGGCAGAACTTGCCCACAGGGCTGTGGATGAAGCCCGCCGGGAGGGCCTGGCCATCGCCGGATCGACCCTCGCGGTACCCGGCCCCGTGGACGGGGGGCTCGTGCACACCGCCCCCAACCTCGGCTGGCACCACGTCCGCGTCTCCGACCTGCTGGACTTCCCCGTCGAGGTGGACAACGAGGCCAACCTCGCGGCCCTGGGCGAGCTCTGGTTCGGGTCGGCCCCCGGCGACTTCCTGCACGTGTCGGGGGAGATCGGCATCGGCGCGGGCCTGGTGGTGGGCGGCACCCTGTTCCGCGGCGCCCGCGGTCTCGCCGGGGAGCTGGGGCACGTGGTCGTCCATCCGGACGGTCCGGCCTGCCGCTGCGGCGGCCGGGGCTGCCTGGAGCAGTACGCCGGGCAGGAGGCCCTGCTCCGGGCCTGCGGCCTGCCCGGCATCCCCGAACTGCTGGAGAGCCTGCGCGCGGGCGAGCCCGGCGCGCTGGAAGCCTGCGAGCGCGCCGGGCAGGCGCTCGGCATCGCCCTCACCTCGGCGATCCATCTGATGGACCCCGGCATGATCGTGCTGGGCGGCGTCTTCGCCCCGCTCTTCCCGTGGATCCGCGACCCGGTCAACCAGGCGATGACCGCCCGGCTGACCGGGATGCGGCACACCGTCCCCGAACTGACCGTCTCCCGGCTCGGCAGCGACGCCGCCCCCCTGGGAGCCGCCGGACAGATCATCCACCGGATCATCGCGAATCCGATCGCGATCCTGTTGCGACGCTGAGACCCGGTTCCCTCGGTCCGGTCCCCGGCGCGGCCTCGGCGGCCAGGCCGTGGCCTGGCCGGACGACTGAGGCAGGTCCACTCGGGCAGGAAGCAGATCGCCGAAGGGGCGGCACGGGGCCTGCTCCCCGTGGTTCCTGGACCCGGATCGCCGGGAGAGGGATGATCCTGCGGTGGACTTCCGGCAGTTGGAGCGGTTTCTCGCGGTCGTCGACCACGGCGGTTTCCATCGTGCGGCGGAAGTGCTCTATGTCGCGCAGCCGTCGTTGTCGCAGTCGATCAAGCAGCTCGAGCGCGAGCTGGGCGAGGCGCTGTTCCATCGGGTCGGCCGCGGTGTGGTGCTGACGGAGGCGGGGCGGGCGCTGGTGGAACCGGCGCGGGCGGTCATCCACGCGCGAGGCCTCGCCGTCGGGTCCGTCGAGGCGGTGCGGGGCCTGCGGACGGGACGGTTGGAGATCACGGCGATGCCGTCGCAGGCGATCGACCCGCTCGCGGGGGTGATCTCCCGTTTCACGGCGGAGTATCCGGGGGTGCGGGTGGTGGTCCGCGCCGCGGCGACCGCGGAGCAGGTGGTGGAGGCCGTCCGCACCGGCCGGACCGAGCTGGGCCTGCTGGCGGCGATACGGCTCCCGCAGCGGCCCGGCGTGGATCTGCATCCGGTCGGGCGGCAGCGGTTCGTGGTGGTCTCGGCGGCCGGCGGGCCGTTCTCCGCCGACGCCCGGGTGAGTCCGGACGAGCTGTCCGGCCTGCGGGTGATCGCCGGCCAGACGGGCACCGGGATGCGCGCGGTGGTCGACGACCTGATCCGCTCGGGGGTGCGGCTGACGATCGCGGTCGAGACAGAACACCGCGAGGCGATCCTGCCGCTGGTGCTCGGCGGGAGCGGCGTCGCCGTGCTGGCCGACTCGTGGCGGGAGCTGGCCGAGCGATCGGGCGCGGTCGTGGCCGACCTCGATCCGCCCGTCCATCTGGACGTCGCCTACGCCGGCCACGCGGGCGGGCTCGGCCCGGCGGCACGCACGTTCCTGCGCATGGCCACGCATCGATAGGCGGCGCCGATCGGTGGGGTAGGAAGCCGATCTTGGACCGCACCCGGGCCCGGCTGCTGGAATCGAGGGCATGAAATCGCATCGCATCGCCGTGATCCCCGGGGACGGGATCGGCACCGAGGTGTGCGGCGCCGCCCGCGCCGTACTCGACGCCGTGGGCCGCAAGCACGCCATCGACCTCACCTACGACGAGTTCGACTGGTCGTGCGCCCGCTATCTGGCCGAGGGCGCGATGATGCCCGCGGACGGCCTCGACCGGGTGCGCCACCACGACGCGATCTTCCTGGGCGCGGTGGGCGCGCCGGGCGTGCCCGATCACGTGTCGCTGTGGGGGCTGCTGATCCCGATCCGCCGAGGCTTCCAGCAGTACGTGAACCTGCGGCCGATCAAGGTGCTCGGCGGGCAGCGGGGGATCGATCTCGTGGTGGTGCGCGAGAACGTCGAGGGCGAGTACAGCGAGATCGGCGGCCGCCTGTACCAGGGGACGCCGGCGGAGATGGCGATACAGGAGGCAGTCTTCACCAGAAGCGGAGTCACCCGCATCGTCGACTACGCCCTGGACCTGGCCGAGCGGCGCACCGGGCGGCTGACCTCGGCGACGAAGTCGAACGGGATCATCCACACGATGCCGTTCTGGGATGAGATCGTCGCCGAGCGGGTGGCTCAGCGCTCCGGTGTCACCGTGCAGTCGGAGCACATCGACGCGCTCTGCGCCAAGCTGGTGCTCGACCCGGCGCGGTTCGACGTGATCGTCGCCTCGAACCTGTTCGGGGACATCCTTTCCGATCTCGCCGCCGCGGTCGCCGGCAGCATCGGCCTGGCGCCCGCCGCGAACATCGACCCGACGCGGGCCCACCCGTCGATGTTCGAGCCGGTCCACGGGTCGGCGCCCGACATCGCGGGCCGCGGCATCGCCAACCCGGTCGGCGCGATCTGGACGGCCGCGATGATGCTCGACCACCTGGGCCACCCGGAGGCCGCAGCCGCCATCCTGGAGGCGATCGGTCACGTGTTCGCCACGACCTCCGTGCGCACCCCCGACCTCGGCGGCACGGCCACCACCGTGGACCTGACCCACGCGATCCTCGAAGCACTCTGAGGGAGTCATGAGCGTTCCGCTGCCCAGCCCGTTCCAGCCGCGCACGGTGGACGCCGGCGGCGTCGCCGTCCACACGGTCGTCGGCGGTGAGGGGCCACCTGTGCTCCTGCTGCACGGCTACCCGCAGACGCACCTGATCTGGCACGACGTCGCGCCCGCGCTGGCTTCCCGCCACACGGTCGTGCTGACGGATCTGCGCGGGTACGGCGACAGCGCCAAGCCCGCGCCGGTCACCGACGACCTGTACTCCAAGCGGGCGATGGCCGCGGACCAGCTCGCGGTGATGCGGGCGCTGGGCTTCGACCGCTTCGCCGTCGCCGGCCACGACAGGGGCGCGCGGGTGGGCCACCGGATGGCGCTCGACCATCCCGAGGCCGTCGAGGCGCTGGCCGTCCTGGACATCGTGCCGACCAGGCACACGTTCGCCCACGCCGACGCGGCGTTCGGCCTGGGGTACTACCACTGGTTCTTCCTGGCCGCCGGCAACGGCATCCCGGAGAGACTGATCGGCAACGACCCCGAGTTCTGGATTCGCAGCCGGATGGCCGCCAGGCACGCGGGCGGCGCCAGATACGACGAGGCCGCGGTGCGCGAGTACGTGCGCTGCTTCTCCGACCCCGCCGCGATCGCCGCGTCGTGCGCCGACTACCGGGCGGCCGCGGGCGTCGACCTCGAGCACGACGAGGCCGACGCGGCGGCGGGCCGTAAGGTGCGCTGCCCCGTGCTGGCACTGTGGGGCGCGCACAGTTTCGTCGGACGCACCTACGACGTGCTCGCGGTCTGGCGCGAGTACGCCGACGACGTCTCCGGTACGGCGCTGCCAAGCGATCACTACCTGCCCGAGGAGGCGCCGGCCGAGGTCGTCAGGGAGCTAGCGCGCTTCCTGCCCAGATGACCAGCGCTCGCCGCGCAACGCCTTACGGGCCAGTTCCAGCTCAAGCTCGATCTTGCCGACCACGCCGTCGTTGCCGACGGGTCCGTGGCCGCCTTCGAAGAACCGGAGCACCACGTCGCCTCCGGCCTCACGCAGCCGCCGCGTGTACTCCTCGGCCTGCCGCGCGGGCGTACGGGTGTCGTAGCGGCCCTGGTTGATCAGCACGGGCGCCCGCACGTGCTCGATGTAGGTCATCGGCGAGCTCAGCCTGAACCGCTCGCCCGCGGTCTCCGGGGTGCCGCCGATGAAGCCTCTCCAGGCCGCCTGCAGCGCGGGATGCATGTCCTCGTAGGCGATCTTCCAGTCGGCCAGTGCGATGAAGGCGAAGCCGCCGGCGAACAGCTCGGGTAGCCGGCCCAGCGAGAGCAGCGTCAGGTAGCCGCCGAACGAGGCGCCGGTGATGAAGACGGCCGAAGGGTCGGCGACGCCCTCATCGACGAGCCAGCGCCATGCCGCCTCGATGTCCTCCAGCTCGCGGTCTCCGACGGCGCCCCAGAACCCCTCGCGGAACTCCCGGCCGAACGTGACGGAGCCGCGGTAGTTCAGCGAGGCGTAGGCGAAGCCCTCCTCCAGCCACGCCTGCGCGACGGGATCGTATCCGCCGACCTCGGCGAGGTTCGGCCCGCCGTGCACGTTCAGCACGAGCGGCACGGGGCCGCTCGCCTCGCGCGGGGCCGCGACCCACAGCTGCAGTACGGTGCCGTCCTTCGAGGTGACAGGCACCGAACGCAGCGGGATCCCGGGCACCACGGGCTCGGAGGCGAGGAGGGGGCGCGGCTCGCCGTCGCCCCGGTCGAGCGCGAGCACCTGGAGCGGCAGGTCGGCACGCTGCCGCAGCAGCCTGATCTGGCCGCCGGGGCCGTAATGGGAGGCCCATGCGTTGCGCACCGCGCACGCCACCTCGGGGAAGAAGTAGGCCCCGTCGGGGTGCGGGACACGAAGCAGCTCACCGGCCGGGATGTCGTACTCGTACACCCGGTGGATGCCCTGGTCGACGTGGACGAGCAGCAGCCTGGCGGCGTCGTCCGACCAGTCGAGCGGGACGAGCTCGCCGGCGAGCTCCGGCGCGTCGACGTCGATGCGCTCGCCGGTGAGCGGGTTCCACACGCTGGGCCGGGCGTATCCGGTGCGCTCGGTGCTCACCAGCAGCCGCGGGTCCCCCGCGACCGGCGAGAACCTGACCCCGCGCACCGGCCCGAGCGGGCCGTCCGAGAGCGAGGCGAGCACCGCGCCGTCCGAGGTGTCGAGCACGGTGACGGCGAAGCGGCGGACGCCGGGGTTGTGGTCGGTGGTGTCGATGCTCGCCAGCGTGCCGTCGGCGGTGACCAGGCTGTTCCACGCCTCGTTCCTGCTGCGGAACAGGCGGCTGACTGCGCCGCCTGCCAGGTGGTAGAGCGTGAACCCGGCGTCCGTGACCGTCGCGATGACCACGGCCGAGCCGTCGCGCGCCACGTCGAGGCCGCGCAGCGTGTAGGGAGGAAGGTCAGGGGTGAGATCGACGGGCCGACCGCCGCCGACCGGATACGACCACAGGTGGCCGACCTCGCTGCCGTCCTCGTCGTGCAGCACCAGCACCGAGCGGCCGTCGGCGGCCGGTACGGGGTCGGCCACGTGCGGCGGCAACTCGGGCAGCGGTGTGGTCGCGCCGGTGGCCGGATCCCAGATCGACACCTCGGCGTCTCCCACGCCGGCCGCGAAGATCATTTCCAGGTCGAGGTCACCAGGGCAGGGACGCGCGGACTCCAGCACGGGGACGGAGAAACGCGAGCGCCAGGTGCGGGCTTCAGAGGACATCGATCAACTCCGGTTTGTGACAGGCGACGCCGTGCCCGCGCTCGTCCGTGACGAGCGGAGGGACCTCGGCGGCGCAGATCTGGCTGGCCTTCGGGCAGAGGGTCCGGAACCGGCAGCCCGACGGCGGATCCGTCGGGCTCGGGACGTCGCCGGTCAGGATGATCCGGCGGCGGGCGCGCTCGGCCCGTGGGTCGGGGATCGGCACGGCCGACAGCAGCGCCTGGGTGTAGGGGTGGAGGGGGCGCTGGTAGAGCTCGTCCGGCGGCCCCTGCTCGACGATCCGGCCGAGGTACATGACGGCCACCTGGTCGCTGGCGTGCCGCACCACGGACAGGTCGTGGGCGATCAGCACGTAGGTGAGGCCGAGCCGGTCCTGCAGGTCCTCCAGCAGGTTGATCACGCCCGCCTGAATGCTCACGTCCAGCGCGCTGACCGGCTCGTCCAGCACGATCACGTCGGGTTCGACGGCGAGCGCGCGGGCGATGCCGACACGCTGGCGCTGGCCGCCCGAGAACTCGTGCGGGAAACGGCCGGCGTGCCCGGGGTCGAGCCCGACGAGCTCCAGCAGCTCGGGCACGCGCGCCGGGTCGCGCCCGTGGGTGTCGAGGGCCTCGGTGAGGATGGCGCGCACGGTCATGTGGGGGTTGAGCGAGGCGTACGGATCCTGGAAGACCATCTGGATCCGGCTGCGTGCGTGTCGCAGCTCGGCGGCGGGCAGCGCGGTGAAGTCGGCGCCGTCGAGCAGCACCCGGCCGGCCGTGGGCTCCACGAGGCGCACCAGGCACGCGGCCAGCGTCGACTTCCCGCAGCCGCTCTCGCCCACGAGCCCGAGGGTGGTGCCGCGCTCCACGCGCAGGTTCACCCCGGACACGGCCTGGACGCTGCCGACGCGGCGGCGGAACACCCCGCTGCGTACCGGATAGGTCTTGACGAGGTCCACGACCTCCAGCGCCGTCATATCGAGCGAACCTCCTCTACTCGCAGGCACGACGCCGTGTGCCCGGCACCGATGGGGACCGGCGCGGGGACGGTCGTGTCGCACAGGCCCGCCCTCGCGTGCTCGCAGCGCGGGTGGAACGCGCACCCGGGAGCCCGCGAGGGCTGGCCGGGGATCTGGTAGAGCCGCTCGCCGTGGCGCGCGTCGAGCCGCGGCAGCGAGGCCAGCAGCCCTCGGGTGTACGGGTGGGCGGGCTCGTAGAAGATCGGCTCGACGGCGGCCTCCTCGACCTTGGCGCCCGCGTACATCACGAGCACGCGGTCGGCGATGCCGGCCACCACGCCGAGGTCGTGGGTGATCAGCATGAGCGCGGTCGCCGTGCGCTCCTGGATCCCCCTGATGACATCGAGGATCTGCGCCTGCACGGTCACGTCGAGCGCGGTCGTCGGCTCGTCGGCGATGAGCAGGTCGGGCTCGTTGGCGAGGCTCATCGCGATCATGACGCGCTGGCGCATGCCGCCGGAGAGCTCGTGCGGGTACTGCTCGGCGCGCTTGGCCGGCGAGGGTATACCGACCAGGTCGAGCAACTCGGCGACGCGCCCGCGCAGCTCGCGGCGCGAGCGCGACGGGTCGTGCACGCTGATGGCCTCGGCGATCTGCGCTCCGACGGTGTGCACGGGGGTGAGCGCGGTGAGCGCGTCCTGGAAGACCATCGCGATGCGGCTGCCCCGCAGCGTGCGCAGCTCGGCCTCCGATCGGCCCAGCAGTTCCTCGCCACGGAACCTGATCGACCCCGTCACGCGGGCCCGGCCCGGCAGGATGCCCAGCACGGCCATCGAGGTGATGCTCTTGCCCGAGCCCGACTCCCCCACGATGCCGAGCGTCTCGCCGGGCGCGACGGAGAACGACAGCCCGGTGACCGCCGTGACCTGGCCGTCGTCGGTGGGCAGCTCGACCGTGAGGTCGTCGACCTCCAGCAGCGCGCTCACCGGCGGCCTCCCTTCGGGTCGAAGGCGTCGCGCAGCCCGTCGCCGAGGAAGTTGATGGCCAGCGCCGTGAGCAGGATGAACAGGCCGGGGAAGTACAGCAGGTAGACCTTGCCCGTGCCGATCAGCCCGGCCGCCTGGCTCAACAGGTTGCCCCAGCTCGACTCGGGCGGCTGCACGCCGTACCCGAGGAAGGAGAGCGTGGACTCGACGATCACCGCGCTGGCGGCGCCGAGCGACGTGCTCACCGCGATCACGCCGGTGAGGTTGGGCAGGATGTGGCGCACGATGATGCGCCGCCTGGTCACGCCGAGCACCGTGGCCGCCGACACGTACTCCTTCTCCCGGAGCGAGAGCACCTGACCGCGGACCACCCTGGCCACCGTGGTCCAGCCGATGGCCGCCAGCACCGGGACGATCACCGTGGGAGACCGGCCGGCCCCCTGCAGCACGACGGCCAGCACCACGATCGCGGGCAGGACGATGAACAGGTCGGTGACCCGCATGATGATCTCGTCCACCCAGCCGCCGAAGAAGCCGGCGGCCGCTCCCAGAGCGGTGCCCATCGCGGTGGCGAGCACGGCGACGGACAGACCGATCGCCAGCGAGATCCGCCCTGCGTACAGCAGCTCGGTGAGGTAGTCGCGGCCCAGCTCGTCGGTGCCGAACCAGTGTGCGGCCGACGGCGGGGTCGGCCCGAGCATCAGGTCCTGCACGCCCCGCTCGTACGGGGCGATCACGTCGGCGCCGAAGCAGCCGATCAGCAGCACGGCGAGCACGCCGAGCCCGGCGACCGCGAGCCGGTGGCGCAGGAACCGCCTGCGGGCCAGCTGCCACTGGGTCCGTTCCTGCGCGGGCGCCGTCGGGGCGGTGAGCGTGGTCATCGGAGCCTCACTCTCGGGTCGAGTACGGCGTAGGCGATGTCGGCGAGCAGGTTGAACACGATCACGACCACCGCGATCACCAGCGTCCACGGCACCAGCACGAACACGTCGCCGGCGAGCAGGGAGTCGAGGAACAGCCGGCCCATGCCCTGGATGGCGAAGATCTGCTCGGTGACGACCAGCCCGCCGAACAGCAGGCCCGCGTCCACGGCGGTGATGCTGACGAACGGGCCGAGCGAGGTGCGCAGGGCGTGCCGCACCACGATGCGGCCTCTGGGCACCCCCTTGGCCCGCGCGGTGCGCACGTACTCGCTGGAGAGCGCGTCCAGCATGGTCGCGCGGGTGAACCTGCTCCAGCTCGCCACCAGGCCGACGGTCAGCGTCAGCACGGGCAGCACCAGATGGCGCAGGTAGTCGAGCGGGCCACCGCCCTGCGCCGAGTGCAACCCGACGAAGTAGAGCGGCGGGTCGGCCAGGCCGAGGATCTCCTGCGGCCAGGCGGCGAGGATCTGGATCAGGATCAGCCCGAGCCAGAACGGCGGCATCGCCACGCCGAGGTAGGAGAGGCCGGTGAAGGCCAGGTCACCCGCCGAGTACTGCCGCACCGCCGAGTAGACGCCGACGGCGAGCGCGATCAGCGCGGCGGCCAGCACGCCCCAGACGATCAGCTGCAGCGTGGTGCCGAGCGCGGGCAGGATCAGCCCGTGGACCGAGCCGGCCGTCCGCGAGCTGACTCCCCAGTCGCCGGTGACGAACTGGGTCAGCCACCGCCAGTACTGCTCGGGGATCGACCGGTCGAGCCCGAGGACCTCGGTCATGCGGGCGATCGCGCCCTGGTCCTGCCCGCCGCGCAGCTTCGCGAGCGGGTCGAAGGTGGTCCTGACCGCCCAGAACAGCAGGAACGAGGCGATGAGTACGACGGGGACCGAGTAGAGCAGTCGCCGTCCAACGTAGGCGAACATCGGTTCTCAGCCCACCAGTCCCCACTGGGCCAGATTCCAGAACGGGCCGCGGGCCGGGTCGATGGCCAGCGGCCCGCCGATCTTGTTGTTCCACAACAGGACGTTGGGGATCACGTCGAGCGGCAACAGGGCGGCCGAGTCGGCGAGGAGCTTGTCGGCCTGGCGCGACAGCTCGATCCGCTCGTTCTCGTCGAGCGTCGAGGCGGCCGTGCCGAGCACCTTGTCGAGGCCGGGCAGGTCGATGCGCGACAGGTTGAGGCCGGAGAAGTCGTTGTCCTCGGTGGGGATCGCGCCCGAGGAGAAGGAGCCGTCGAGTGCGGGTTGCGGGAAGGTGTCGACGAGGGTCCACAGGCCCATCTGGAAGTCGCCCTTGGGCAGCTTGGCCGCGAACAGGTCGGTGGCCGAGGTGTTGTCGACGATGACCTCGAAGCCGGCGACGCGCAGCTGCTCCTGGAGGATCTGCTCGGTCAGCTCCCGCCGCTTGTTGCCGGTCATCGTGCTGACGGTGAAGCTCGCCCTGGTGCCCGCCTTCGCCCAGATGCCGTCGGCTCCCTTGGCCCAGCCGTCAGCCTGCATCAGGGAGTCGACCTTGGCCAGGTCGGGGGTGTACTGCTCGAAGTCGGTGCCGCCGTACCTGCCGACGAGCGGGGTGTGCGCGCTCTGCGCCGGCCGCGTGACGCCGAGCGCGCCGTACAGGCGGGTGACGATGGCCTTGCGGTCCAGCCCGTGTGACACGGCCTTGCGGAACGTCGCGGAGTCGAAGGGCGGCTTGGCGTTGTTGAACCAGACGGCCTCGAGGTTGCCGGACTCGGGGTCGACGAGCGAGCTCGCGTTGGGCAGCCCGCTCATGATCTGGTCGATGGAGTCGAGCTGCGGCGTGGGGTAAAGCGCGTCGAGCTGGCCGGTCTTGAACGCCTGGAACGCCGCCGCGGTGTCGGCCGTGAACTGGAAGGTGACCTTGTCCAGTTTGGGCTTGTCCCCCCAATAGCTCGGGTTCGGCACCAGGACGACCGAGACCCCCTTCGTCCAGGATTCGATCTTCCAGGGGCCGCCGCTCCAGGGGTAGCCGTCCTTCATCAGTGCGCTGCGGTCCTTGCCGTCGAGCAGGTGGCTGGGCAGCACGCCGCCGCCGTCGCTGAACAGGCCCTTCCAGTTGGCGTACGGCGCGTCGAAGGTGACGACGGCGGTCTTCTCGTCGGGCATGTCGATCTTGGTGATGTGGCTGTACCCGGTCCTGTTCAGCACGTCCTTGCCGTCGCGGATGGCCAGGGCCGTGTAGCGGAAGTCGGCCGAGGTGATCGGCTTGCCGTCCGACCAGACCGCGGCGGGGTTGATCCGGTAGGTGACCTTCTGCGGCGGGCCCGCGGCGACCTCGGGCTCCGACGCCATCAGGTCGGTGGCCACCGGCGCCCATGTGCCGCCGACCTTCTTGGGCTCGAACACGCGGGGAATGGTCGGGACGTCCATGATGTACGTGCCCCAGATCGAGGCGGCGCAGCTGGCGATCCAGTCGGTGCAGTCGGGCTCCTGCTCCGCGCCGATCACGATGCTCCCGCCCTGGCGCACCGGAGCGGCCGTGCTCGGGGCCGCACTCGACGTCCGGCCGGCACCCCCGCTCGTGCACGCGGCCGCGAGGAGTGCGAGGGCAGTGAGCCCGATGACCCCGAGTCTGATCCGTGTGCTCATGCTCTGGCCTTTCTGAAGGTGATGAGGGGAGGGTAGGCGCAAGCCAGAGCACAGGCAAGGGTCTTAGACATGTTTCTAGTCAGGCTCATTGACTATGCTGTGGTCCGGCAAGCCGATCAGCGGGTGCGAAAATGCCAGCACCAGCGGTGGCACAGTGGTCGACTACGGGAGGCTTTTGGTGGCAACTGCACGCCAGCCCAAGGAGAAGCGGGCAAAAGGCGAGAGCCGGCCGCGCCGTGCTCGCGACAGCCTCAACAGGGAGACGATCCTCGCGGCGGCAGAGAAGATCGCCCTGCGCGACGGCCTCGACGCGCTGACGTTCCAGGAGATCGGCGACGAGCTCCAGGCGCACCCGACTTCGATCTATCGCCACTTCAAGGACAAGGACGAGCTGCTGCTCGAGCTGGTGGACGGGCTCAGGGCCCGCTCGTACGGCGGCAGCGTCACGCCGACCGACGACTGGCGCGCCGACCTGCGCACCATCTCCCAGCGAGTGCGCGAGCACTACCTGCGCTACGCGCCGTTCGCGCAGCAGATGGTCATGCGCACCACGCGCCGACCCGTGGAGTTCTCCAACGTCGAGTTCACCCTCGACGCCGTCAGGCGGGCCGGAGTCGACGACGACGAGGTGGCGGCCGTGCAGCGCGCGCTCGGTAACTTCGTGCGCGCCGTGGCGAGCCTGGAGGCGGCCTTCCACACGCTCGACCCCGACGTGCGGCGCAGGGACGAGCTCGCGTGGCAGGTCGAGTACCGCCAGCTCGACCCCGAGAAGTACCCGACGATCGCCCACTTCGCCGACCATCTGCCCAACCTCGGCAGCCCCATCGCCTTCGACCTCGGCATGGAGATGATGCTCGACGCGATCGAGGTGCGCGCGGCGCGTTCACGGGCGCGCCAGGGCGTCGACCAGACCGGCGACGAGCCGGGCCCGCTCGGCGAGTGAGGCCAGCTCGACCCACTCGTGCTCGGCGTGAGCGCCGTCGCCCAGCGGGCCGAGCCCGTCGAGCGTGGGGACGCCGAGCGCGCCGGTGAAGTTGGCGTCCGAGGCACCCCCGACCGCCACCTCGTCGAGGTCGGGCAGCCCGAGTTCGGCGGCCAGCTTGCGGGCCGTGGCGTAGAGCCCACGCGAACTCGCCGGCTCCAGCGGCGGGCGGTTGATCGTGCCGTCCACCCTGACCGTCGCGCCGGCGATGCTGGGGGCCAGCGCGTGCATCCGCTCGTCGACCCGCTCCAGCTCGGCCAGTTCCCAGGCGCGCACGTCCACCCGCAGATGGGCGTGCGCGGGCACGGTGTTCGTGGTGGTGCCCGCGCGGGCGACCGTGGGCGTGACGGTGGTCCCCCGTCCGGGGTCGGCCAGCCGCGACAAGGCCCCGACCTGCTCCGCGAGTTCGAGCAGCGCGTTCACCCCGCGCTCCGGCTCGAGCCCGGCGTGCGCCGCCCGGCCGGTGATGTCGACGCTGTAGAACGAGCCGCCCTTGCGCGCGGTCTTGACCGCGCCCTCCTGGCTGGGCTCCAGCACCAGGACGGCGTCCGCGCCGGCCGCCACCTCCTCGATCAGCGCCCGCGAGGTCGGCGAGCCGACCTCCTCGTCCCCGGTGACCAGCACGCTCACACCCGCCGGATCACGGCACTCGGCCAGCGCGGCGAACGCCGCGACCAGCCCCGCCTTCATGTCGAAGACGCCGGGACCGAACGCGCGGCCGTCCTCGACGCGGAACGGGCGGTGGGCGGTCGTCCCCAGCGGCCACACCGTGTCGACGTGACCCAGCAGCAGCACGCCGCCCTCGCCGGGCGACCGCCAGAGCAGGTGCGGCGTGCCGCCGTCGCCGACGACCTCCGCCCGCCTGCCGAGGACCGGCTCCCCCCAGGCCCGCATCAGGGCGTGACACTGCTCGAGACCCTCGGTGTGTCCCGAGGGCGACTCAACGGAGACCAGGGCGGCGAGGCGCTCGCGCAACAGGGCGTGATCCATGGCCAGCAATGTAGTCAGGCTCATTGACTATAGCAAGGGCTATCCACCTGACATGTGGCCGGGATCCACCCCGTGCCGGGGCCGCACGCCTTCTCGCTCGCACAGCGCCACGGTGTAGCGCTCAGTCCGGCCGGCCGGGTTCGCCTGGCGTACCCGCCGGCGGCCTCCAAAGGAGCGTGGGCGCGTCCCCGCGGGGTTCGGTCATGAGGGGTTCGAGGTGGGGAGGAGGGCGGTACAGATTTCCCGCAGGTGGTGGAGTTGGTCAGGGGTCAGGCGGTCGAAGAGGGTCTGGCGTACGGCCTCGACGTGGCCGGGAGCGGCGGCGGTGAGGACCGCGAGTCCCGCGTCGGTGAGGATCGCCCAGCTCACCCGCTTGTCGGCGGCGCACGGCTCGCGCCGCGCCCAGCCGCGCTCCTCCAGTCGCTTCATCGCGTGCGACAGGCGGCTCTGCGAGGAGTTGAGCTCCGTCGCCAGCTCGCTCATCCGCATCATCCGGCCGGGTGCCTCGGAGAGTTTCACCAGCATGGCGTAGTAGGCGTGCGGCATGCCGGAGTCGCGCTGCAGCTGCCGGTCCAGCTCCTCCTGAACGAGCTGCGAGGCGGCCATGAACGCACGCCAGGTGCGCTGCTCGTCGTCGTCCAGCCATCGCGTCACGGCGCAAGCTTACTTGAACTCTCAACAAAGCGGGAGTAATCTACTTGAGAGTTCAAGTTTTTGGGAGGAACCATGCCGGTCCAGCGGCTCAACCACGCCGTTCTCTTCGTGCGCGACGTCGAGCGCAGCGTCGCCTTCTACCAGGAGGCGCTCGGCTTCAAGGTGGTCATGGGCATGCCGGGCGCCGCCTTCCTGCAGGCCTCGGGGTCCAGCAACGACCACGACCTCGGCCTCTTCGAGCTCGGCGCGCAGGCGGGCCCCTCGGGAGCCGGGCGCTCGACCGTCGGCCTCTACCACCTGGCCTGGGAGGTCGACACACTGCGGGAACTGGAGCGGATCGCCGTCAAGCTCAGCGAGCTCAACGCCCTCGTCGGCGCCTCCGACCACTCCACCACCAAGGCCCTGTACGCCAAGGACCCCGATGGGCTGGAGTTCGAGGTCTCCTGGCTGGTCCCCGCCGACCTTCTCACCTCGGAGACGCTGAGCGGGCGCAGCAGTATCAAGCCTCTCGACATCGCCAGGGAGAAGGAGCGCTACGGCGCCGACACCCGCGGCGGCCTCGGCGTCTCGATCCCCGTCTGATCATCTCGCGTGGCCGGGACATCCATCCGGGGAACGACCGACCCGCGTGGGGGGAGAGGGGGGTGATCCGGCGGAGGCCTCCCCAGCCCTCCGCCGGATCACGGACTCCCCGGACCTGCCCACCCGGTTCGGGGATACTCCCTTTTTGACGATTTTCAGCCGCCCATAATTTCCTCGCGGGGTCAGAGCCTGCCGAACCAGTCGCGTACGGCGTCGATCCCGCCGGTCCCGAGGGCGACCATCAGCGCGCACCGGGCCTTCGAGGGCGCCAGGCCGCGGGCTCCGATCGCCCCGACGTGGGCGGCGAGCCCCGCACCGAAGCGCATCTCGTCAAGCGGGACCGCGCCGGTACGGCACCTCGACGCGACGACCACCGGGATCCCCCACTCCGTCAGCTCGGCGATCGTCGTGAAAAGCCCGACCGGCACGTTGCCCAGGCCGGTCCCCTCCAGCACGACGCCCTGCGCCCCGGCGTCCACCACGGCGGTGAGCAGCACGGGGTCGATCCCCGGATAGGTCTTGATCAGCGCGACGTCCGACGCCGGGTCCCCACCGAAGGCGGGCGGCCGGCGCGGTGCGGCGGACAGCGTCTCGACCCGGCCGCCGGTCACCCGGCCCAGCGCGGGGAAAGGCGCCGACGAGAACCCCGCGACGCTGGTGGCGTCGACCTTGGTGACCCAGCGGGCCGCGTGGATCTCGTCGTTCACGCACACGACGGCCCCGGCGCCCCGCAGCGCGTCGTCGGCCGCGGCCGCGAGCGAGGAGGCGAGGTTGCGCGGGCCGTCGGGGGAGAGTTCGTCCAGGGAGCGGACGGCGCCGGTCAGCACGATGGCGCCGCGCTCGGCCGCCCGGCCCGCGAGCAGATCCACCAGGTACGCGGTCTCCTCCAGCGCGTCGGTGCCGTGAGTGATCACGACACCGTCGAACCCACGCTCCAGGATGGCCGAGCGCGCCCGGCGGGCCAGCTCCAGCATGGTCGAGGGGGACATGTCCCAGCTGGGCTCCGCCATCACGTCCTCGGCCACCACGTCCGCCGCGATCGCGCCGGGCGGGAGGGCCTTCAGGAGCTCGGCCCCGGAGGCGACGCCCGGACGACCAGGGGCGTAGGAGTGGGCGATGACGTCACCGGTCGCCAGCAGCAGCACACGCTTCAAGGACGGAATCCCTTCGACGAGCCATGTTCGGTCGCCTCTATTTATAACCCATAGATACCCCTATTGGGGTTATGTTCAAGTGGCGCGGTGTCACCTGCCTCCGGGGCGACCGGCGCACCGGACGGGGAACGCGGGCGGGCTCCCGCGATGTCAGGAGGTCCGGGCGAGAAAATCCCGGTAGTAGGTGATGAAATCAGGCTGCGAACCGTCGACGTCCGTGAAGCCGTACTCCGCCGCCAGCCCGCCCGTGCTGTACGAGCCGCCGGTCCTGGCCATGATCTCCGGGTCGGCGGCGAGCGCGGCCACCGCCCTGCCGATGTAGGCGGGCGTCTCCGAGGCGGCGAAGTGCGGATCCTTCAGCGCGCCGTCCCGCCAGTTCTCCTCGGTGACGCCGAAGTGGTCCAGCATGGCCTCGGAGCGCAGGAAGCCGGGGGTCAGCGCGACCGCCGCCACACCGTGCGGCTTCAGCTCGGCGGCCTGGTTGCGGGCGAGCCGGATGACCGTGTGCTTGGCCAGGTCGTAGAAGAACGAACCGCGATAACCGCCCAGCACCTCGTCGACATCACGCTCGGTGCCGTCGGTGATCTCGACGACCAGGCCACTCCGCCGGGCGATCATCAGCGGCAGCGCGAAACGGCTGGTGATGATGTGGGTGTCCACGGCCCGGTGCAGCATGCGCAGCCCGTTGTCCAGGTCGTGCTCCCAAAGCGGCCTGTCCCACTCGGCGAGCGGATCGCCGCCCCACACGTCGTTGACGAGCAGGTCGAGCCTGCCCTGCTCGCTTCCGATCCGGTCGACGAGCGCGCGTACCTGCTCGGGGTCGGAATGGTCGCAGCGGACGGCGATGCCGGTCCCGCCGCGCGCCGAGACCAGTTCGGCGGTGTCCTCGATCGTCTCCGGCCGGTCCAGGTCGGAGCGCCCCTGTCTGGTGCTGCGTCCGGTGACGTACACGGTCATGCCCGCCGCGCCGAGTTCGGCGGCGATGCCGCGTCCGGCGCCACGGGTCCCGCCCGCGACGAGCGCGACGGCTCCGCCCGCCCGCACGGCATCTCCCTGGTGGTCCTGCACGGGATCTCCTTCTCTGTCCGGTCTCGGGTGCGGAGGCCACAGCTCGGGCGAGTGCCCCAGGACGGCGCGTGAGATCCCGCCGAGCCCCCACCCCATTAGTGAATGACTGTTCGTTAACCGTACCCGGTCCGGCTAGGTTTATAAACGAACAGCCGTTTATAAATGAGAGAGTAGGATCATGCACGAGAGCACAGCGGGTTCGGTGCCGTCCCGGGGCCTGCCGGACAACCGCCCGCGATACACGATCATCGGGAAGAGCCCTGTCGAGCACGGGCAGGCGGCTCCCCTCTCCAGGGACCGGGACCGTGACTGACCCCGGCCCCGTCCAGCGGCCCGGACTACTGCTCACCGTGCTGTGCACCGCGCAGATCATGCTCGTGCTGGACCTGGTGGTGGTGACGGTCGCCCTGCCGTCGATGGGCGCCGACCTGGGCATCTCTCCGGCGGACCTGCAGTGGGTCGTCACCGCCTACGGCCTGGCGTACGGCGGATTCATGATCGCCGCAGGGCGAGCCGGCGACCTGTTCGGACACCGGCGCGTGCTCGTCGCGGGACTGGCGGTCTTCACCGCGGCGTCGGCCCTGGCCGGGCTGGCGAACGGCCCGGCGACCATGTTCGCCGCGCGAGCCCTGCAGGGAGTGGGCGGCGCCCTGGTGTCACCCACGGCACTGGCACTGGTCACCACGGCGTTCGCCGAGGGCGACGCGCGCAACCGGGCGCTCGGCGTCTGGGGTGCGGTGGCCTCCGCGGGGGCGACCGGCGCCGCCCTGGTCGGCGGCCTGCTGACCGACCTGGTGCACTGGCGGGCGATCTTCATGATCAACCTCCCCGCCGGCGTCGCTGTGATCGTGATGGTGCTGCGACTGGTTCGCGATCATCGCCCCGGTGGGGAGCGCCGCCTCGACCTGGCCGGAGCCGTCCTCCTGACCGGCGGCATGGTCCTGCTGGTCGCGGCGGTGACCCGCGCGTCCCAGGGCGGGGCGGCGACCACCTGGTCGATGGCGGTGGCCTCGGCCGTCGCTCTCGGGGCATTCGTGGTCGTCGAGCGCCGGGTGGCCGTGCCGCTGGTGAAACCGGCGATGTTCGCCAACCCCCACGTGAGGTACGGGAACCTGATCTGCGTCCTGTCCGCCTCCATCGTGTTGGTGACGCAGTACTTCACCACGCTCTCCCTGCAGAACGTGGCCGGGCTGTCCCCCTTGCAGACCGGGCTGGCCTTCGCCCCCGTCACCGCGGTCATCGTCGCGGTCTCTGGAAAGGCGGGAGCCCTGATCGCCCGGTTCGGGCTGCGGCGGATGCTCGCGGGCGGTGCCGCGGCCGCCGCGCTGGGGCTGCTCGTGCTCGGTCTGTCCCCGGCGGACGCCCTGTGGGCCGGGGTCCTGCCCGGCCTGCTGCTCAGCGGGCTGGGCGCCGGGTTGATGTTCGCCCCCTCGATGATCGTGTCGACCACCGGGGTGCCTGAGGGCGACCAGGGGCTGGCGTCCGGGCTGCTGAACACCTCCTTCCAGCTCGGCGCGCCACTGGGCCTGGCGGTGATGAGCGCGGTGGCCGCCACTGTCACCGGTGGGGAGACCGGCGCGCAGGCGCTCGGCGACGGCTACCGGTCAGCCTTCCTGTGGGCTCTGGCACTGCCCGCGCTGATCGTCGTCGCCGTCGCCGCCCTGCCTCACGACCGGTCCGCCCAGCCGGAGTCCTCCTCGGCCTGACCGGGACCCCGGGCTGCCCACCAGCCGCTCCGGCACGACTCCACGGGTGTGGGAACCCGCCCCCGGGCTCCCACACCCGTGAGGCCCCGGGGGCGCCGGGGATCTCGACGCCGTTTCCGCTCCAGACCCGGGCTCCGGCTCACGCCGGAAGGCGCCCCGGCGGTACAGGGGTGGGGTAAACCCCACCTTTTTCCGGGATACCTCGCCCATGTGCCCGAGCCGCCGCAGTCCCTACGGTGGTCCCATGAGCGGCATCGAGGCGACCACCCCCTGGTCGAGGATCAGCGCCCACTGGTCGGCACAGACCTGGCTCCGCACCGCGCACCTGGTGACGGGCCTGCCGATCGCTCTGCTGGGCGCGGCGGTGATCGTGGGCCTGACCGTGGCGTCGGTGCTGTTCGTGTGGACCGTGGTGGTCCCGGTGGTCGCGCTGTTGCTGTTCTTCTGGGTCGTCCGGCTGCTCACCCGGGTGCAGCGGTCCCGGTTCGCCGCCTTCCTCGATGTCGACATCCCCCCGGTCCCGCACCGCCCGCTGAGCAGGAACCCCTTCGGGCGGCTGCTCCAGGAGGCCAGGACGCGGAGCACCTGGCGCCGGCTCTCCTACCACCTGCTGGCCCCGCTGATCAGCGGCGTCGGCGCCGCCTCGGTCGTCGGGGCATGGGCCGGCGGCCTGGTCACCGCCGCGCTCGCGATGCGGAGCTGGGCGATGGGGGAGACCTGGCAGAGCACGGTGTTCATCCTCGTCTCGGGGACACTGCTCGTCTCCGGGCCGTGGGTGGCCCGCGGATTCGCCGTGCTGGACGTGATCGCCGCCGAGGCCCTGCTCGGCCCCAGCCTCAGCGACCAGCTGGTGCTGCGGGTCGAGACGCTGCGGGAGAGCCGGGCCGGGGTGGTCGACGCCGCTGACGCCGAGCGCCGCCGCATCGAGCGGGACCTGCACGACGGCACCCAGCAGCGGCTGGTGTCGCTGGCGATGAACCTGGGCATGGCCCGCGCGACCCTCACCGACCTGCCGGAGCCCGCCCGCGAGGTGATCGTGCAGGCGCACGAGGAGGCCAAACAGGCGCTGAAGGAACTGCGCGACTTCGTCCGGGGGTTGCACCCGGCCGTGCTCAACGACCAGGGCCTGGACGCGGCGCTGTCCGGCCTCGCCGCGCGGGCCCCGTTTTCCGTGCGGCTGAACGTCGACATCTCCGAGCGGGTCTCTCCCACGGTCGAGGCGGTGGCGTTCTTCGTCGTCTCCGAGGCGCTGACCAACATCACCAAGCACGCGCGGGCGTCCGGCGCCGAGGTCACGGTGGAGCGCCGCGGCGACCGGCTGCACCTGGCCGTCCACGACGACGGCCAGGGCGGCGCGGACCCCGACCTGGGAACGGGGCTGCGCGGCCTGGCCCGCCGGGTCGGCTCCGTGGACGGCATCCTGTACGTCGACAGCCCGCCGGGCGGGCCGACGACGATCAGAGTGGAGCTACCGTGCGCGTAGTGCTCGCCGAGGACTCCGTACTGCTGCGAGAGGGGCTCATCCGCCTGCTCGGCTCGGTGGGCATCGAGGTCGTGGCCGCCGTCTCCGACGCCGAGGGGCTGCTGCGCGCCGTGGACGAACACGTTCCCGACCTCGTCGTCACCGATGTGCGGATGCCGCCCTCGCACACCGACGAGGGCCTGCGCGCGGCGCTCGTGCTCCGCCGCCAGCGGCCGACGCTCGCGATCCTCGTGCTCTCCCAGTACGTCGAGGAGCGCTACGCCACCCAGTTGCTGTCCACCGCGACCAGCGGGATCGGTTACCTGCTCAAGGATCGGGTGGCCGACGTCGAGGAGTTCCTCGACGCGCTGCGCCGGGTCGCCGCCGGAGGCACCGCGCTGGACCCCGAGGTGGTCGCCCAGCTCCTGCTGCGCAGGCACAGCGACCCGTTGGACCGGCTGACCCGCAGGGAGTACGAGGTGCTCTCGCTGATCGCGGAGGGCCGGTCCAACACCGGGATCGCCGAGGCCCTGGTGGTCTCGGAGAGCGCGGTCGGAAAGCACATCAACAACATCTTCACCAAGCTCGACCTCTCCGGCGCCGACAAGGACCACCGCCGGGTACTCGCCGTCCTGCGATTCCTGAAGGTTTGAGAACATGCCGATACGGAGCAACGCCAGAAAAGCCTGGATCGTCGTGGGCGGTACGCTCACCGCGCTCACCGTGGCCTTCACCTCCATCGCGGCGTGGAGCGAGGTCACCCAGGCCCGCCGGGTCTCCGAGACCACGCTGCGGTCCCACGCGCTCACCTCGCCGGGGATCGTCGTGGAGACCACCGGTTACGTCAACGTCTCGGTCGTCGGCGGCGCGGAGCGGCGGCTGGACCTGGAGCGGACGCTCCAGTGGACCCTGGACCGGCCCGTGGTCACCGAGGACTGGGACGGGCGGACGCTCACGATCGGCGTCCGCTGCCCCGGCGGCGACCGTCCAGACGGCCCGAACTGCCGGGCCGACTACACCCTGAGCCTGCCCGGGACCACCGACGTCGAGGTGCAGAGCCGCTTCGGGACCGTGTCGGTCAACGGCGTCTGGGGCGACCTGCGCCTCTCGACCGCCGCGGGCGACGTGGTCGTGGACGGCACGCGGGGCGCGCTGCGGGCACGGACGGAGGTGGGGAACGTGCACGGCACCGGTCTGAGGTCCGCCGGAGCCGACGTCGAGACCGGCGTCGGAGACGTCGAACTGGGATTCGCGAGCCCACCCGGCGATGTCAGGGCCGTGGTGCGGACGGCCGGGAACGTGGAGGTCAGGGTGCCGGACGAGGACGGTTACGACGTGCGGGCCGGCGACGGGAACGCGACCGTCCAGGTACGGCGCGACTCCGCCGCCCCGCGGCGGATCACCACCCTGACCGCGGCGGGCGAGATGCGTATCCTCCCCTCGTGACCCGCGCCCCTCACCGGCGGGGTATTGCGCACACAGGTTTGACCGGGTCAAGACCAGTACGTGGCCCTCCCCGCCCTCGTGCGGGACTTGAATGGGAATCATGCTTCCCTCCGACGACCCGCGGGGCCAGGCGGTCATCGACATCGCGGCGCGGCTCTTCGCCGCGTTCGGCCACGACGGCACGTCGCTGCACGATATCGCGGAGGCCTCGGGGGAGGACATGACGTGGCTGCAGCAGCGGTTCGGCGACAAACGTGAGCTCTACCTGACCGTCGTCGACCACGGCAGCCGGATGGAGCGCGGCATCGTGACAGATGTGCTCAGCGCCCTCCCGGCCGCCGACCCCGAGGAGGCCCGCGCCGTCGTGTACCGGCTCGCGACGCGCTTTCTGGAGTTCTTCCTCGCCAACCCGCAGGTCCCCTCGCTGTGGGCACACCGCTGGCTCGGCGACGCCGCCGACATCCCCGAACTTGAGGCGACCTACAAGGACCCCGTCATCCACCTCGTCTGCGACGCGTTGCGCCCCGCCGTGGAGGCCGGTCTGATCGACGACCGGGTGAACCTGGAACAGACGGTGCAGACGCTGATCTGGAGCGTGTACGGGTTCATGCACGGTGAGATCAACACCGATGGGCACGGCTCCGCCTCCACCGACCCACAGGCGCGGCAGGCCTTCCTCGCCCATATCCAGCAGTTGGTCGACCGCATGCTGACCCCGCGCGGCGCCTGAGGGCGTGCGCCGGGAGGGCTCCCGCGGTCCCGGAGCGGCCTCGTTGCCGGCGGTATCGGTTACCGTGTCACCGATCACGAACACGGGGTCGGGGGAGGCACACCAGTTCGGAATGGCGGTCCTCTCGACGCCGGACCTCGGCCGTGCCCAGAATGTCGGTGAGGTGTTTCCACCGGCCAGGACGTTCCGTGCGTCCTGACAATCGCGAGAACCAACGGGGAGTTGTCGAAGGATGACCGCAACGACCATCTCGGCTCGGGGCGAGACCCTGGCCTTTCCCGACGGCTTCGTCTGGGGAGCGGCCACCGCCGCGTACCAGATCGAGGGCGCCGCGCGAGACGACGGGCGCGGTCCGTCGATCTGGGACACCTTCTCCCACACGCCCGGCAGGACCGCCGCCGGCCACACCGGCGACGTGGCCTGCGACCACTACCACCGCCATGCCGGCGACGTCCGGATGATGGCGGAGCTGGGGCTCGGGGCGTACCGGTTCTCGGTGGCCTGGCCCCGGATCCAGCCGTCGGGCTCCGGACCCGTCAACGCCGCCGGGCTCGACTTCTACGACCGGCTGGTGGACGAGTTGCTGGCGGCCGACATCACGCCGTACGTGACGCTCTACCACTGGGATCTCCCCCAGGCGCTGGAGGACCTCGGCGGGTGGACCGACCGTGACACGGCCTACCGCTTCGCCGACTACACGCGGATCGTGCACGACCGGCTCGGCGACCGCGTCGGGACGTGGATGACGGTCAACGAGCCATGGGTGGCCGCGGTGCTGGGGTACGGCATCGGCGCGCACGCGCCGGGCCGCGCGTCGGCGGCGGAGGCCTTCCGCGCCTCCCACCACCTGCTGCTCGCCCACGGGCTGGGGGCCCGGGTGCTGCGCGAGGCGGGCGCCCGCGAGATCGCCCTCACCCTGAACCTCGCACCGGTGATCACCCCCGGCCAGGTGAGCGATCCCGACCTCGTGCCGTCCGCCGAGGACGCCGAGGCGGTGAACCGGGTCGACTGCCTCATCAACCGGCAGTTCCTCGACCCCGCCCTGCGCGGGAGCTACCCGGAGCCGGTGCTCGCGATCATGGACCGGATGGGCGGGCTCGGCCACATCCACGACGGCGACCTCGAAGCGATCAACCAGCCCGTCGACCTGCTCGGGATCAACTACTACACGCCCTGCGTGGTGCGGTCGGAGCCCGGCGAACCCTCCAACGCCGCCTACCCCGGGACCGAGGACATCCTGTTCAGCGGCGCCCACGCCCCGACGACCGCGATGGGCTGGGCGATCGTGCCAACCGGGCTCTGCCAGCTGCTCACCCGGCTCTCCCGCGACTACCCCGAGGTCGGCCTGCTGGTCACCGAGAACGGCGCCGCGTTCGACGACGTGGTGACGGGCGACCGCGTGCACGACACGGACAGGACCGCCTTCTTCGAGGGCCACCTGCGGGCCGCGCACGCCGCCATCGAGGCCGGTTCGGATCTGCGCGGCTTCCTGGTCTGGTCGCTGCTGGACAACTTCGAGTGGGCCGAGGGGTACGACAAGCGCTTCGGGATCGTGCACGTCGACTTCGAGACGCAGCGGCGGCTGCCCAAGGACAGCGCGCTCTGGTATCGCGAGGTGATCCGGCACAACGGGCTGCACCGCGAGCGTGTCAGGCGTCCCACGCTGGAGGCGGTCGCCGCCCGCGCCGGCGTGTCGAGGTCGACTGTCTCCCGGGTGATCAACGGTGAGGGCACGGTCAGCGACGAGTTCCGCGCCATCGTCCTGGACGCGGTCAACGAGCTGGGCTACGTCCCCAACTCGGCGGCCCGCTCCCTGGTGACCAGGCGCACCGACTCGATCGCGCTGGTCGTCTCCGGCTCCCCGGCCGGGGCGTACGCCGACGACCCGCTGTTCTCCGCGACCGTCCGCTCGGCCACCCGGGAGCTGGAGGACGCGGGCAAGCGGGTCACCCTCATGCTCGCCGACTCGGCCGAAGGCCGGCTCCGGGTCGAGCGGTACGCCGCCTCGGGACACCTGGACGGGGTGGTGCTCGACTCGACGCTGAGCTCCGACCCGCTGCCCACCGCGCTGGCCCGTACCGGCGTCCCCGTCGTGTCGCTCGGCAGGCCCGCGGTGTCGGCGCCCACCTCGTACGCCGACATCGACAACACCGGCGGCGCCGCCTCGGCGGTCAGGCACCTGCTCGCCCGGGGACGGCGGCGGATCGCCGCGATCGCCGGTCCCCCGGACACGATCGCCGCGCAGGACCGGCTCAGGGGGTACCGCGAGGCACTGCGCGACACCGGGCACCGGTCGATCATCGCCGTCGGCGACCTCACCCTCGCCTCGGGCGCGGACGCGATGCGCCAGCTGCTGCGGGACGACCCGGCGCTCGACGCGGTCTTCGTGGCCGGCGACCTGATGGCGATCGGCGCCCTGCGGGTGCTGAGCGAGTCGGGGCGACGGGTGCCCGACGACGTCGCGATCGTGGGGTTCGACGACATCGAGGCCGCCTCCTACACCGTGCCCGCGCTCACCACGGTACGCACGCCCAGAACGGACCAGGCACGGGCGGCGGTGCGCCTGCTCCTGCGCCAGATCGACGGCGGCCCCGCCTCGTCGACGATCCTGCCCACCGAGTTGGTCATCCGGGAGTCCACCTGACGCACCGGCCGCGAGCCCCGGTCAGCGCGAGGTCTGCAGGTACGCCTTGCGTTCGTCCGGGGTCAGCTCGCGGATGGTGCGGTCACCGGCGAGCCGGAGCACCTCCTCCATCGGGCCGCACACGTCGCACCGCCAGACCCGCACCGTGGAGTCGCCGTGCGCGGTGACGAGGTTACGGCTGTCGCGGGCGAACTCCACGCTCTCGACGGAGGCGCCGTAACCGTGGAAGACCACCGGCTCGCCCTCGCCCGCGGCCGCCTGGATCCTGACCGTGTTGTCGTTGCCGCTGCTGGCCACCCACTGCCCGTCCGGACTGAAGGACACGCTCCACACCAACCCCCGGTGGCCGCGGAGCACCACCGGCTCACCGCGTCCCGAGACGTCCCAGACCCGGACGGTACCGTCGCTGCCGCCACTGGCCAGCCGCCGCCCGTCGGGGCCGAAGGACACATTCCACACCATCCCCTGGTGGCCGCGGAGCACCACCGGCTCACCATGCCCCGAGACGTCCCAGAGCCGGACCGTGCCGTCCTCACCCGCGCTCGCGACCCGCCGCCCGTCCGGGCTGAAGGCGACATGCCTGACCATCCCCTGGTGGCCGCGGAGCACGAGCGGCTCACCATGTCCTGAGACGTCCCAGACCCGGACCGTGCCGTCACTGCCCCCGCTGACCAGCCGCCGCCCATCCGGGCTGAACGCGGCGTTCCACACCGTCTCGAGGTGGCCGCGGAGCGCGACCGGCTCACCGCGCCCGGAGGCGTCCCAGACCCGGACCACACCGTCCCGCGTGGCGCTCGCCACCCGCCGCCCGTCCGGGCTGAAGGACACGCCGAGCATCTCCCCGCCACCGGGACTCAGTACCACCGTGCCGCCCCTGCCGGTGACATCCCCGATGCGGACCGTCCCGTCACTGCCGGCGTCGGCCACCCGCCGCCCGTCCGGGCTGAACGCCGCGTCCCATACCTCTCCGGTGTGACCGCGCATGATGGCGGCGTCGCCCACCGCCGTCACGTCCCAGAGCCGTACGGTGCCGTCATCGCTCGCGCTGGCCAGCATCCGGCCGTCGGGGCTGAAGTCGGCGCTCCACACGGTCCCTCGGTGACCGCTCAGCAGCAGCGGGGCGATGGTGTCGCCCGCGCTCCAGACGTTGACCGTGCCGTCGTTGCCCACGCTGGCGATCCTGCGCCCGTCGTGGCTGAACGCCACCCCCTCCACGGTGCCGTCGTGCCCGCGCAGCACCATGGAGGAGCCGTCGCCCGGTATGTCCCACAGCCGCGCGGTGCCGTCGGTGCTCGCGCTCACCAGGCGCCGACCGTCCGGGCTGAACGCCACGTTCTCCACCGAGTCCTCGTGCCCGCGAAGCACGGTGGGCCGTTCCTTGCCCTCCGGATCCCAGAGCCGCACCGTACCGTCGCCGCCCCCGGTGGCCAGGCGCCGGCCGTCCGGGCTGAACGCCACCCCCAGGGCCCGCCCCTCGTGCCCGCGGAGCACGACCGAGGACGCGCCGGCCCACCCTCCGCCGCCCGCCTTCCACACCCGTACCGTGCCGTCGTCTCCGCTACTGGCCAGGCGCCGCCCGTCCGGGCCGAAGGACACGTTCCAGACCTCTCCCGTGTGCCCCGGGAGAACCGCGGGCCGGTCACCGCCGGTCAGATCCCACACCCGTACGGTGCCGTCGACGCCGGCGGTGGCCAGGTAGCGCCCGTCGGGGCTGAACACCGGGCTCCACGCCTGGCCTTCGTGCCCCCGCAACACGACCGGGTCCCCCGTCGGCAGGCCCTGCCCGGTCGTCCGCCACACCCGTACGGCCCCGTCACCGCTGCTCGCGGCCAGCAGGCGCCCGTCCGGGGAGAAGGCGACACCGCAGACCTTGCCCCCGTCGACGGGCAGGATCAGACGCACCCGGGAGTCGACGACCGCCTGTCGCAGGACCGCGGCGGCCTCGACGGTGGGGCTGGCCTCGTACGCCCGCCGGGCCAGCAGCAGGCTGAGCTGGGGATCGAGCTGGAGCTGGCCTCGGGCGTCGGCGGCGAGCTGGCGGGAGTAGGCGAGATTCTGCTCGTACCTGGCCCGATCCGCCTGGACGAGGGCCATCACCGCCAGCGCGCAGACCACCATGCCGACCGCCGTCACGCTGATCAGCACCCGGCGGGCCCGCCTGCTGCCCGCCGCGCGCTCGCGGGCCTCGCGCGCCCGCGCGGCCTCCAGGAAGGCACGCTCGGAGTCGTTGAGCCGGTCGAGCTCGCGACCGTCCCAGGCGGTCAGGCGTATCCCTCGGTAGAGCAGCTCGTCCTCACGCCCGTGCTGCTCCCACTCCGCCGCGGCCTCGGTGAGGCGCCGGTGCAGGCGTACCAGCTCCCGATCCTCGGCGAGCCAGCCCCGCAGCCTGGGCCACGAGCGGATGACCGCCTCGTGCGCCACCTGGACGCTGTCCTCGTCGACGGTGAGCAGCCTGGCCTCGGTGAGCCTGGTCAGCACGGTCGCCACCGCCGTGCCGTTCGGTCCGGACAGCAGCTCGTCGGGAGCGACGCGACGGCGGGTGTCCTCGGTGCCCTCGCCCAGCGCGGTCAGGCGCAGGAACACGTTCTTGACCAGATGGCGCTCCCGGTCGCCGGACTCGTCGTAGACCCGCTCGGCGCTCTGCGCGATCGCCCCCTGGATGCCGCCGGCGGCGCGGTACCCGGCCAGTGTCATCGCGTCGCCCCTGCGCCGCTTCCATGTCTCCAGCAGCGCGTGCGAGAGCAGCGGCAACGCCCCCGGCTCCCGGCGGCAGTCGCCGAGGATGGCCTCGACCAGCGCCCGGTCGACCTTGAGCCCGGCGCGGACCGCCGGTCCCGTGACCACCTGCCGCAGATCCTCCTCGTCCATGGGCCCGATCAGCAACTGCCGGTCGCGCAGCGCGGCCACCAGCGGCGGGTACTCCGCGCACCGGGCGTAGAAGTCCGCGCGGACCCCCAGCACCACCCGCGCCCGGTCGTCGGTACCGTCCGCCGCGGTGAGCAGCCAGTCGAGAAAGGCCACCCGCTCCCTCTCGTCGCGGCAGAGCGTGAAGACCTCCTCGAACTGGTCGACCACTATCACGGCGCGTGCCGATTTCGGCCGTCCCTCAAGCAGCTGGCCGATGTCGAGACGGGCGCTCCCGTGCTCGGCCAGCAGCCCCGCGTGGAGCACCGAGGCGCTGGCCCCCACCTCGTTCGCCATGGCGATCGCGAGCTCCTCCAGCGGATGCTCGCCCGGGGTCAGCAGCAGCGTCGGCCACGCCTTACTCCCCCACAGTGCCCCGTCCCACAGCGCCGGTAGCAGGCCCGCCCGCAGCAGCGAGGACTTGCCGCTCCCCGACGGGCCGAAGACCGCCAGCAGGGAGGTGTCCTCCAGCCGCGCGCGCAACTCACCGACCAGCTCCCGGCGCCCGAAGAACCGGTCGGCGTCACCGGGATCGAAGGTCACCAGCCCCAGATACGGGGCGTCCTCGTCATTTCTGGCCCGCTCCGCCGCGTCGGCCGAGGCGAACTCCGCGGCCAGCGTCCGCCACCGCTTCTCCCAGACCTCGGGATCGCCGCCGCACGCCTCGACGTAGGCCAGGGTGACCGCGAGCGTGGGAAAGATCTCTCCACCGGCCGCCTCCGACAGCGCGGTCACCGAGTAGTGCGCACGCCGGGACAGCTCCCGGTAACTCGGCCGCCCGGCCTCGGTCCGCAGCTGCCGCAACTCTGACGCGAACCGCTGTAGCGGACTCGCGTCGGGATCGAGAGCCCTTTCCGGTCGCCCCATTCAGCCCCCGCCGACACGCGATCGTCGCTCGTCTTCTCCCGAAGATCGATTCTGGACAAGCGAGATGCAACCATGCCTGGCCGTACCGGTCCAGTGGATGGCAAGAATCCCTCGTGGACACGACGAAATCGGCGCCCGTCGAAAACGACGTCGCCGATGGGCACCTCACCCCCGCACCGGCCCCTTGAGAAAACGGTGCGGGGGTTCTCGTGCCGCCGTTTCGGAATCGTTCTCATGCGATCCGGTGGCGAAGCGCCGGCTCCTCCGTTCCCCGGTGGAGGGCCGGCGGCCGGGCACCGCCAGAACCGACTTCGGCCTGCGGACCGATGTGGGCGGAGACGGGTCCCGGTGCTCGGGCGCGCCTCACGTCATCCAGCCGCTTTCGCGGCGCTCGTGGCGGGCGCGGTCGGGGAGGTACGCGGATGCGAGCAGGGCTACATCTCCGGCCTCGACACCGGGGAGGATGTCACATGGCGTCCCTTCGGTCAGCGAGCCGTCTCATCGACGGGCTTTACTCATCTGTTTAGCGGTTTCCGGTTTGTCCAGCACATATCTCATGCACTGGACAAACAACCCTCCCGGCCGGGGGTGGGTACTCCGCTGGTGCGACGGCGGACCCACTTCCTCCCGTCATGACGTGTGAGCAGCCCGTCGCCGATCCGGGCGAGACGCGCTCAGCTGTGCACCTTCTTCCCGTCCGCGCCGACCGCATACCAGTCGGCGCCGAAACTGTTGAGGTCCTGCCCGGTCGTCTCGCCGGCCTTGGTGTCCTTGATGAAGTAGTAGAGCGGGTAGTGGTTGTAGGTCACCTGGGTCGTGCCGTCATCCCGCTTGGTGGTGCCGAGCAGCTGCTCCTTGACGCCCTTGCCCGCCCTGGGCTTTCCATTCGTGAGGTACGGCGGCCACGCCTGCGCGCAGGGGCCGGAACACGACGACTTCCCGCCCTTGTCCTTCTCGAAGAGGTAGAGCGTGCGGCCCCCCTCGCCGACCAGTACCTTTCCGATCTTCGTATCTCCCAGCCGGACCTCGGCCCTGGTCCCCGACGGGGCCGAGGGCGGAGACGAGGTAGGTGTCCCCGGCGATGTGGGCGACGCGTTGACCTGGTTCGCGACCATCGGCTCGGTCGCGCTCCCGTCCCCGGCGCCGCACCCGGCCGCGAACACCCCGAGCGCGAGCACGCCGGCATGAAGCAACTTCCTCATCTCCGACCCTCCAGGTAGCGGTGTACTGCTGCTGCACAGCAGACACTCCGCGCCCCCGGCACAGGGCCACGACACGTACCGCTTGGCCATGCCTTTGCTCACCGCCGACATCTCGCTCAGTGGAGGCGAACCGGCCGGACAGGTCCCGGTCCCCAGCACCGCCGGGAGCCGCCGTCGAACGGGTGCCGGAGCAGGTTCCAGGCGGCACCACGGTCCGGGCCACCTCTTGCGTCCCCTTCAACGCCTGTGCCCAAGAGCACATCGACCGGTAACCTCACCGACGAGACGCTGCTCCGCCCGGCACGCGACACCGACGTCGCTCCTCAAGCACGACCCTTCCCGCCCACGACGCTCAGGGGCAGGGCCGCTCTCTGGATTCGATGTGAGAGAACTGCAGATTGTGGGGTAAAGGTGGCGGTCGGACGGGGTTCGCAGACGGCGAGGGGAGAGCTGCGGCTGTACGGGTGGATGCTCGCACTGGCCGCAGTGGTCCTTATCGCGGACCAGACTTCGAAGATCTGGGCGATCTCGGCGCTCTCGGACGGCGAGCGTATCCCGGTGATCCCACAGCTGATCCAGCTGCGGCTGCTGTACAACCCCGGTGCCGCGTTCTCGATCGGGACGGGCGCGACGTGGGTGTTCGCGCTGGCGGCGGCCATCGCGGTCATCGGCATCCTGTACACGGGGCGGCGGCTGCGCTCGCCCGCCTGGACCGCCGCGCTGGGCGGGCTCCTGGGCGGCGCCGCGTCCCACCTGCTTGATCGCCTCCTGCGTTCCCCCGGATTCGGCCGGGGGCATGTCGTCGACTTCATCGACTACGGCGGCCTGTTCGTCGGCAACGTCGCCGACATCGCCCTCGTCGGAAGCTGCGCCCTGCTCATGCTGCTCAGCCTGCGCAACGTCCCCCTCGGGGAGGTGGCCGACCAGGGGCCGGCCTGAGTCGCGAGCCGCACCACCCCCGGGCCCTCCGCCGCTGCCACGAGATCCGGGCAGCACGCCCGCGATGCCCGCCTCCGGCCACCGCGTCGTCCAGGGCACCGATGTGCACACGGACCACGTGGGCGGGCTCGGTGGTGCGGCCCGCCCGTCCTCTAGTGGACGCCGGAGCGGCGGCGGTGTGCCTTCTGGCGGCATGCCGCGCCGCAGAACCTGGCGGGCCTGCCCGTGCGCGCGACGTGGATCGGAGCGCCGCACACCTCGCATCCCGACGGGCCCACCCCGGCACGACTTTCGTTACGCGGTGCTGCCGCCACCCATGTTTCGTTACGATCGACCGTCACGTTGCCGCGTTTCGTCGCGCTGTCGCGTCGCATCGCCCCCCGCGCGCCATCGCGTCCCGCCACGGCCGGCGCGGCCTCCGCGCGGGCGTCGTAGTCCGCGCGTGCGGCGGCGATCTCGTTCTGGTGCCGCTCCGTCCAGGTGACGAGCGACTGGATGGTGTCGTGCAGGGTCACGCCGAGCGACGTGAGCCCGTAGTCGACCCGGGGCGGCACGACGGGGTGCACAGTGCGGCGCACCAGGCCGTCCCGCTCCAGATGGCGCAGGGTGACGGTGAGCATCCGCTGGCTGACGCCGTCGATCTCCCGGCTCAGCTCGGTGAACCGGAGGGTGCGCCGGTCGAGGAGCGCGATGACGAGCAGCGACCACTTGTCCGCGACGCGGTCGAGGATCTGGCGGACCTCGCAGTCCTCCCTGGTGTCCCACTGCCGGGCGTCGACGTGGGAACCGGTGTCCGCGCAGTGACTCGGTGACTTCGAAGTGCCTTCTTCCATGGTCGTTGATGGTGCCCCATGATGCGACTACTTACAAGAGGGAACCGATCGCGGTCCCTCCCTTCCCACAAGGAGCCGTCTCGTGTCCACACCACTGTCCCCACCGCCCGGCGGCGCCGACCGTACGGATCACATCGGCGGGCGCGCCCGGGGCATGCTGCTCGTGCTGTGCGGCGCGATCTTCCTGGAGGGGATCGACGTGGCGATGCTGAACGTGGCCCTGCCGTCGATCCGCGCCGATCTGGGCCTGACCACCGGATCGCTGAGCTGGGTGATGAGCTCCTACATACTCGGCTACGGCGGCTTCATGTTGCTGGGCGGGCGAGCCGCCGACCTGCTCGGCCGGCGGCGGATGTTCCTGGCGTGGCTCGGCGTCTTCGTCGTCTTCTCCGGCCTGGGCGGGTTCGCGACCGAAGGCTGGGTCCTCATCGTCGCCCGTTTCGTGACAGGAGTGGCCTCCGCGTTCATGGCGCCCGCCGGCCTCTCCATCATCACGACGAACTTCGCCGAGGGGCCGCAGCGCAACCGTGCCCTGCTGGTCTACGCGGGTACGGCCGCGGCCGGATTCTCCCTCGGCCTCGTCGTCGGCGGCCTGCTGGCCACGGTCAGCTGGCGATGGGTGTTCTTCGCGCCGGTGATCCTGGCCTCCGCGATCCTCCTCGCCGCCCTTGCCCTCATCCCCGGCGACAGCCGCCCGCCCCGCTCCACCGGAGGCTTCGATCTGGCCGGTGCGGTCACCGTGACCGGCGCGATGTTCGCGCTGGTGTTCGCGGTCGTCCGGCTGGAGGGCCCCGGCTCGGGATGGGGCTGGACGGTCGCCGCGCTCGCCACCGGGATCGTGCTGCTCGCCGCCTTCACCGCGATCGAGCGGCGATCGGCCGCACCGCTGATACGCCTGGGCATCCTGCGCTCGGGTCCGCTCGTCCGCGCCAACCTCGGCGCACTGCTGTTCGGCGGCTCGTTCTTCGGATTCCAGTTCCTCGTCGTCCTCTACCTGCAGGAACTGCGCGGCTGGTCGTCGTTGCAGGCCGCCCTGGCCCTGCTGGTCGTCGGCATCGACGCCGTACTGGCCCCCACCCTCACCCCCCGGCTGGTGAACCGCTTCGGCAACGTCCGGGTGATCCTCGGCGGGCTGTGCCTCGCCGCCGTGGCCTACGCCCTGTTCCTGCCGGTCGGTCTCGACTGGACGTACGCGGCGATGTTCCCGACCATGCTCCTGCTCGGTCTCGCCTTCGCCCTGACGTACGGGCCGCTCACCATCGCCGCGACCGACGGCGTGCCCGAGGAGGAGCAGGGGGTCGCCGGCGGCCTGCTGTACACCTCGTTCCAGTTCGGCTCGGCGCTCGGCCTGTCGGCGGCGACCGCCGTCAACGTCGCCGCCACCGGGGCCGGCGGATCGCTCCTGGCGGGGCTCGACGGCTTCCGCGCGGCCCTGTTCGTCCCGGTCGTGATGGTCGTCGCGGGAGCGGCCATCATGGTGTCCGGCCTTCGCGGGCGCACCGGGTCCGGCGGCACCCGCCACCGGACCCCGGTCGCCGCCGAGGCCGGGTAGGGCGGGCGTTCCGGGATGTCGACAGGATCGGCGACGCGCTGGGCGGGGGCCGCTTCGCGGCCGACTTCGACCACTGCGGCGGGCCGGCGCCCGATGAGGCCCGATCGATCGTCGGCCGGGCCCCCGTGTGGAGACGCCCATCAGGTCAGAAGGCGTCGCCCCAACGACCGCAGTCGTCGAACTTGTCGGTGCCCTCGCACACCCGGACCTTGAAGTCGTCGAAGCCGCTGCTCCCCTTGAACCCGCCGAACCGGTCGATGTCACCGTGACCGAGGGTCTTGAAGACCTTGGTGTGCGAACCGAACCGGTCGTGCCACTTGAACCACACGTAGCTGTAGGAGCGGTCGCGGTCACGGTCGAACAGGTCGCCGTAGAACCAGTAGCGGCCGCCCTCCTTGGTCCAGTAGCCCTTGAAGTAGGACCGGTGCCCGAAGTCCTCGCCTCGGCCGAAGCCGGAGTAGTAGGGGCCGAAGAAGTGCTTGCTGAAGGTCTGTGCCTGCTGCGGGGCGGTCGCGGTGGTCGTCGTGCCGGCGGTCGAGGCCGTCGCCGCCGGGGCCACGGCCACACCGGCCAGCAGCGAACCGGCCAGGGCCGCTCCGGCGAGAAGTGCGCGCTTCGTGCTCATGTTCATGCTCCCGTGAGTGCGGTGTGGAGACTTGTCGTTCGGACACCACAGACGTTAGAAAGCCACGAAGAACCCTTCTGCGTACGAATCCACACTCATCCCCGAGGGTGCACTATTACGCATTCCCGCCCTGCCATGACGGCCGAGGGACCCGCACCGCGGCGGTCCGGGATCGAACGGCCCTCGATGTCGGCGCCACCCGAGTCATGATCACGTCATCGCTCCGGCAGGGATCTCCATGAGGGCGCGCTGGAGCGGCCCGGCGACGGTATCGATCATTACGGTGCTGGCGCGTGAAGATCCTCATGCTGACGGGCGCCACGGCGTCCGCCCTCGTCCTGTCCCTGCCCGCCATCGCCGCGACGGCACCGGCCGCTCTTCCCGAGCCCCCGTCCGTCACCGTCGCCCGAACCGAACTCGACCAGTTGAAGACGGCGGAGCCGCGCCCGATGACCGGCTACTCCCGCGCCAAGTTCCCGCACTGGTCCGCTCAGGGCGGCGCCTGCAACACGCGAGAGAAGGTCCTCGCCAGGGAAGGCTCGCTCGTCTTCCAGGACGGCCGGTGCCGGGCCATCTCCGGCACCTGGCGGTCGGCCTACGACGGGAGGATGATCGCCTCCGCGAGCCAGGTCGACATCGACCACATGGTCCCCCTGGCCAACGCGTGGCGCTCCGGCGCCGACGGCTGGACCACGCAGAAGCGAGGCGAGTTCGCGAACGACCTGAAGAACTCCCAGCTCATCGGCGTTTCCGCCGCGTCGAACAGGAGCAAGGGCGACCAGAGCCCCGACCAGTGGCGCCCGCCGCTGGTGAGTTACTGGTGCACCTACGCGCGCGCCTGGACCGACGTGAAGTTCGACTACGACCTCACCGTGACCGACGCCGAGCGGGCGGCACTGAAGAGCATGCTCGACACCTGCGACGCGGAATGAGCGAGCGGTACCGGTCCGAGGTGACCGCCGGTCCCGGTGGGGTGATGACCGACGAGGTGGGAACCGTCACCGGAGACCTCACCGTGGTCACCGAGATCGCCGACGGCCAGGCCGCCGTCCGCGTGCAGTACACCGGCGCGGAGGAGTGGTACGTCGCCACGGGCAGCCCGCTCCCCGTCTCGGCGGGCAGTGGCGAGGGGATCCACGAGGCGGTGGTGGCGATGATCCGGCACGGCGCGCCCGAGGGCGTCGCCCAGGCGACCGGCTGACACCACCGTCGATGCCCCGCTCTCCGGCCGGCGGGGAGCGGGGCATTTCTCGCGCGTACGAGGCCGGCGCGGGCGGTACTCCTGGTCGTGGCCGGCCCGGGATCGTCCAGGCGCCGATGAGGGGGTACGCGGATCTGCGTACGGTGAAGCCTCGGGTGAGCGGATGTCCCGGCGCGGCCGCGCGCCCAGACTCTGCGCATGCCGACCATGCTCATTCGTGCCTTCCGCGTGCCCGACCTCCGGAAGAAGATGCTCTTCACTCTGGCGATGATCACGCTGTTCCGGTTCGGGCAGATCCTGCCCGCGCCCGGCGTGAACGTGGTCGCGGTGCGGGAGTGCCTGAACACGACCCGCGGCGGGCTCATCGACATGTTGCAGCTGTTCAGCGGCGGGGCGATGCTGAAACTGTCGGTGTTCGCCCTCGGGATCATGCCGTACGTCACCGCCGGCATCGTGATCCAGTTGCTCACCGTGATGGTCCCGCGTCTGGAGGCGCTCAGGAAGGAGGGGCGTCAGGGGCAGGCGAGGATCACCCAGTACACGAGGTATCTGACGGTGGCGCTGGCCGTGCTCAACGCCACCACCGTCGTGTCGCTGGCTCGCGCGGGCCGGATCTTTCCCGGCTGTGACCGGCAGATACTGCACGACCGGAGCCCGATGACGATCGCGGTGATCGTGGTCACCCTGGTGGCCGGGACGTGCGTGATCATGTGGCTGGGCGAGCTGATCACCGACCGGGGGATCGGGAACGGCATGTCCATCCTGATCTTCACGCAGGTCATCGCCGTGTTCCCCTCCTACATGTCGAACATCTTCCTGCTCAGCCCGTTCGCCCTGGCGACGATGCTGGTCGCGGGCGTCTTCCTGGTGGCGGCGGTGGTCTTCATGGAGCAGGCGCAGCGACGGATCCCGGTGCAGTACGCCAAGCGGCTGGTCGGGCGCAGGATGTACGGCGGAACCTCGACCTACCTTCCGCTGAAGGTCAACCAGGCCGGGATCGTCCCCGTCATCTTCACCTCGTCCCTGCTCCTCCTGCCGCAGCTGGCGATGCAGCTGATGGGCGGCACGGGACCGGTCGCGGCGTGGATCGCGCGCTATCTCGTCTCGGGCGACCACCCGGTCTATGTGACGACGTACCTGGTGCTGATCGTGGCCTTCACCTACTTCTACGTGTCGATCACCTTCGATCCCGCGGAGGTGGCCGACAACATGAAGCGGTTCGGCGGGTTCGTGCCCGGCATCCGGCCCGGACGCCCCACCGCGGAGTACCTGCGGTTCGTGCTCTCGCGGCTGACGGCCCCGGGAGCGGCCTATCTCGGCACGCTGTCGCTGATCCCGATCATCGCGTTCATGCTGCTGCGCGATCCGGCGACCCAGCAGAACTTCCCGTTCGGCGGAACCACGGTCCTCATCATGGTCGGGGTGGGCCTGGACACGGTGAAGCAGATCGAGGCGCAGCTGGAGCAGCGCGACTACCGGGGCTTTCTCAGGGGATCGTCAACCCGGATCTGACCGCGAAGACGACCAGCTGGGCACGGTCGCGGGCGTGCAACTTGACCATGGCGCGGCTGACGTGGGTGCGAACCGTCTCGGGGCTGATGACCAGCTCCGCGGCGATCTCGTCGTTCGATCGGCCGGTGGCGACCCAGGCGACCATCTCCCGCTCCCGGGGAGTGAGGGTGTCGAGGCCCTCGACCGGGGTGATGTCGTGCCGGCCGAACAGCCCGATCACCTTCCTGGTGACGGACGGGGAGAGCAGGGCCTCGCCCGAGGCGACGACCCTGATCGCGTGGGTGAGCTCCTCGGGAGCGCTGTCCTTGAGAACGAATCCGCTGGCCCCGGCCTGGAGGGCGGCAAAGATGTACCGGTCGACCTCGAAGGTGGTGACGACGACCACCCGGGTGGTGTTGAGCGCGGGATCGGCGGCGATGGCACGCAGCGTGTCGATGCCGTCCATGCCGGGCATCCGGATGTCGAGGAGGAGGACGTCGGGACGGGTGTCCCCGAGCAGCCGGAGAGCCGCGGCGCCGTCCGCGGCCTCACCGGCGAACTCCAGGTCGGGCTCCCTGTCGATGAGCGCCCTGAGCCCCATGCGCACGACGGCCTGATCATCGGCGAGCGCCACGCGGATCGTGCCCGCCGGAGAAGTCACGCGGTGTCCTGCGACATCAGCCACCGCGGGGCGTCGGTCGTGGAGCTCTCCGGCTTCACGCGATGTCCGGGGAAGGCTTCACGTCGTGCCCGGGGGGAGCCTCGTGCGGTGCGCGGGGAAAGCAGGCCACGACCTGGAACCCGCCGCCCTCGCGAGGGCCCGCGCTGAAGGCGCCACCGGCCTCCGTCACCCGGACCCGCATCCCGGCCAGCCCTCGGCCCTCGTCCGTTCCGGCACGGCCGCTCCCCCTGTCCGCGACCTCCAGAACGAACCGGCCCGGGTCGCCGGAGACCCGGACCAGGGCTCTGGTCGGGCCGGCGTGGCGCAGGACGTTGGTCAACGACTCGCGCACGACGCGATAGACCGTGCCTTCGAGGTGCGAGGGAACGCTCGGCTCGGCCGGTTCGACGTCGACGGGCAGCCCCGCCGCGCGCACTCCGTCGATCAGCCGGAGCAGGTCGTGGTCGGCGGCCACCGGGTCGATGAGGTCGAGCGCGGAGCGGAGCTGGTTGAGCGCCCGCACGCTGGTCGAGCGGATCGCCTCCAGCGACTCGCGAACCTGGTCGGGCCGCTCGTCGAGCATGAGCAGGGCGACCCCGGCCTGCATGGCGATGGTCGCGAGGCCGTGCCCGGCGGCGTCGTGCACCTCGCCCGCGATGCGCGCCCGCTCCGCGGCGATCAGCTCCCGTGTGCTCGTCGACGCCCGCGCCGTCTCGCCGACCGGCTCGGTGACCGTTTTCACCAGCAGCGCCGGACGGGCCGGCGCCGCGGTCAGACCCCAGCTCGCCGGGACATCCGTGCCCGTGATCCGGTCGCGCGAAGTCTCCGCGTCGAGGACCTGGCCCGCCGGGACACCCGCGCCGGGGGACCTGGCCGCGACACCCGCGTCCAGGGGCTGACTGGCCGCGCTGCGGGCCTGGACGAGACCGCTGGACGGCCACGGGATGGCCAGCCAGCCCACCCAGGCCAGCATGAGGATGACCGGCAGGTCACGGACCCGGCCCAGGCGGGAAAGCGCCACCGCGGCCGCCGCGAGGGAGGCGTGCGGACGGCCGTCCGGATGCGTGGGCTCGGTCACCGTCCTCCATCAGAACAGACTCGGGTGAACCGATCCTAGCCAGTGCCGGGCGGTCCCGTCCGGACCCGGAGGTGAGCGTGCCCTGACCGCCTACCGGCGGTCTCGCAGGGATTCCAGCAGGCGCGACAGCTCCTCGGTGACGGCCGGGAGGTCGCCGGGATCCGTCGAGCGGGCCAGCCACAGGGCCGCCTCGTTCATCGCACCGGACAGCAGCCGGGCCAGCGGCTCCACGGGCCGGCGGGCGATGACCCCCGCCTCGATCAGCGTGACGAGCGCCTCGGTGAGGTGCCGCGCCGAGGACGCCTCGTCCATGGCCCGCCACTCGTTCCAGCCGAGCACCGCGGGGCCGTCGACGAGCATGATCCGCTGTATGTCGGGGTCGCGGCTCACCGCGAGGAAGGCCCGGCATCCCGCGACCAGCTGCTCCCACGGGTCGTCGTGCGCGTCCGCCGCCGCCGAGACCCGCTCGCCCACCTCCCGCTGCACCTGCTCGACGACCGCGTGGAAGAGGGCGGCCTTGCTGTCGAAGTGGTGGTAGAGCGCGCCCTTGGTCACGGCCGCCGCCCCGACGATCTGCGCCAGGCTCACCGCGGCGTACCCGTGCCGCGCGAACAGCGTCCTGGCCTCCGTCACCAGCGTGCGCCTGGTCTCCAGTCGTTGCCGTACCCGATCCATCGCGGCCTCCATCATTGGCATACCGATGGTATGTTAACCTCACATACCGACGGTATGTGAATATGTCGAAAGGAGGGGGCCGTGCCCCTCACCAAGTCCCTCACCAGCTTCTACCCGGTCGTCTGCACCGATCGGATCACCGAGTCCCGTGACTTCTACCAGCGGTTCTTCGGCTTCGAGACGGTGTTCGAGGCGGACTGGTACGTGAGCCTGCGACAGCCGGAGCCGCCGTACTACGAGCTGGCGCTCGTCGACCACGACCATCCGACCGTGCCGGAGAAGTACCGCTCGGCGGTGCGAGGACTGATCCTCAACTTCGAGGTGGCCGACGTCGACGCCGAGCACGACAGGCTGGTACGACGGGCGGGGCTCCCGGTCGAGCTGACGCTGCGTACCGAGGAGTTCGGGCAGCGGCACTTCATCGTGGCCGCGCCCGACGGCGTGCTCATCGACGTGATCACCCCGACCGAGCCGTCCGCCGCCTACGCCGGACAGTACGCCGCTCCGTGACCCGGCGCGGCTCCGGCTGTTCCGGTCTCTCCGAGGAGCAAGCGGTTCAGCCCCGGCCCAGCCGCCTGCCGAGGCGCTGGGCCGGGGCCTCGACCAGCCGGTGGGTCAGGTAGCAGAGCGGCAGCAGCGCGAGGAGGAATGGCTTCTGGGTGATCCCCTCAGGGGAGTTCCCGAGTTGTCAGCCGGTGAGGGCCTCAGCCGGCCGGGGGGCGGGGGTCCGCCTGGCGTGCTGGGAGGCGAGCTTCGTGGCGACCAGCAACACGGCCAGTCCGGCGACGGTGAGGGCTGCGCCGGCCCAGATGGGAGCGGTGTATCCGAGGCCGGCGGTGATGGTCAGGCCACCGACCCAGGCGCCGAGGGCGTTGCCGACGTTGAAGGCGGCGATGTTGGCTCCCGAGGCCAGGGTGGGCGCCCGATCGGCGTAGTGCATGATCCGCATCTGCAGTCCTGGCACGGTGGCGAACCCGAAGGCGCCCATCATGACCAGCGAAATCGTCGTCATCACCTGGCTGTGCGCGGTGAGGGCGAACACCCCCAGGACGGCGGTGAGCACGACAAGGACGATGATCAGCGTCTTTGGCACAGACCTGTCGGCCGCCTTTCCGCCGATGAAGTTCCCGATGAACAGCCCGGCGCCGAAGAGGACGAGCAGCCACGGCACGGACGCGGAGGCGAACCCGCTGACCTCGGTCAGGGTGTAGGCGATGTAGGTGAAGGCGCCGAACATGCCGCCGAAGCCAAGGACCGTGACGAACAGCGACAACCAGACCTGCGGGTGTGCGAAGGCGACCAGCTCGCCGCGCAGCCCGTTGTCCCGCGTCTCGGCGTCTGCCGCGCTGTGGCCGGAGACCAGGGTCGCCACACCGATCAGAGCGATGACCCCGATGACGGTGATGGCCCAGAACGTGGAGCGCCAGCCCAGCTGCTGGCCGAGCAGAGTGCCGAGCGGCACGCCGAGGACGTTCGCGCTGGTGAGGCCGGCGAACATCATGGCGATCGCGCCGGCCCGCTTGGCCGGCGCCACCATGTCTGCGGCGACCACGGCCCCGATGCCGAAGAACGCGCCATGGCACAGCGCCGCGACGACACGTCCGAGCATCATCACCGAGTAGTTGGGCGCGATCGCGGACATCAGGTTGCCGATGATGAAGAGCACCATCAGTCCGAGCAGTACGTGCTTGCGGTTGAACCTCGTCGTGGCGGCCGTGAGGCCGATGGCGCCGACCGCGACGCTGAGCGCGTAGCCGGAGATGAGCCAGCCCGCAGCAGCCTCGGTGACGCCGAAATCCTGGGCGACCTCGGGCAGCAGGCCGGCGATGACGAACTCGGTGAGTCCGATGCCGAAACCCCCGATGGCGAGGGCGAGCAAGCCGATAGGCATGCTGATTCCTTCCAGGCTTCTCCTAGATAAGCCGCGTCTGCAACTAGCGGCGTGGGAAACAATATACTTGCATACGCCTTTAATCAACATGAGCTTGGTAAGCTGCGATCAGAAGTCGAATGGCCGTCCCAGGTGGAGGGCCCTGGCCCCTCAGGAGGATCGGTCATGGGAATCAGGGACGACGCGGTCGAGATCCGCGCACAGGGCTGGCGGACGCTGGCGGCGCTCCACGGCCTCATCGAGGCCACGCTGGAGCGGGAACTTCAGGCCGACTACGACCTGTCGGTCGTCGAGTACACGGTGCTGGACGCGTTGTCGCGACAGGATGGCTGGCACATGCGCATGCAGCAGCTCGCCCGGGCGGCGGTCCTGTCCAGCAGCGCGACCACGCGGCTGGTGAACCGGCTCGAAGACCGCGGGCTGTTGACCCGAATCCTCTGCCAGGACGACCGTCGCGGCATTTACACCGAGCTCACCGGTCCGGGATGGGAGCTGCTGACCAGGGCGCGACCGGCACACGACGCGGCCCTCGCCAGAGCTCTGGCCGAGGCGGAGCAGACCCCGGAGCTCGCCCCCCTGGTGGACGTGCTGCACCACCTGCCGGCCCACTCGAAAGCGGTGCTTTAGCGCCAAGGAATGGGTGAGCGTCGATAGCCCTGATCACAAGCCATCAAGATTCTTATGTCGCGGAGTGGCCGCGCACGATCTGGATCTTCTCTCCCCCTTCCTGGAGATCCATCTCAACGGCTCGCCGACGGCCACGGCTACCAGGCGTGGCCTGTCAAAACCGACCGTCACAGGCCGGCCGGCGCGGCTGGAGCAGCACGTCGGCGAACCGTTGTTCAGCTGTCCCGCTCTCCCCTCGCCAGTTCATTCGCGGCGTTGCCCACACCTGTCCGGCAGGGGAGTGAGTGAAGGCCGGCCCAGCCGCCTGCCGAGGCGCTGGGCCGGGGCCTCGATCAGCCGGTGGGTCAGGTAGCAGAGCGGCAGCAGCGCGAGGAAGAAGAGCGGAAGGTTCGGGCTCACCCGCAGCAGGAGCGGGTGGAGCAGGTAGAGGGAGAAGCTGATCACCCCGAGATGGGCGAGCCACCGGGGGAACGACCTGTGCCGCAGCGCGAACGCGCCGCCGAAGAAGGCGGCGGCCAGCAAAAGCGCGGGTGCCCAACCGGGATCGTCCTTGGCGAGGGCCCCGCAGGCCAGGACCGTCAGCACGGCGGCGATGGCGGCGGGCCATCGGATCGTCCCCTGCTCGGCACGGTAGACGGCCGTACCGGCGAACATCATGGCCGGCACGATCAGGCCCTGCCAGGCACCGATCCTGCTGCCCAGGACTACCAGCGCCAGCCCGAGCAGGCCGCCCGTCACCGCGGCGGCCGTGCGCGCCCCGCCGCGCGCGGCCGCCGACACCACGATGACCACGATGACCACGACGCCGAGGAGCGCGGCGACCAGGTCGGCGCGGCCACCGATGACCGGACGAGGCAGCAGGAGTCCGAGAGGTACCGCCGACACCGCCAGGACGATCGCGACCGCCGCCGACCGGTGCGCCTGCCGCACGGTGAACAGCCCGACCGCCATCAGGTAGAACGCCATCTCGTAGGAGAGCGTCCACATCACGTCGATGACGGCGGGCACGCCGAGCAACTCCTGCAGCATCGTCAGGTTCCCCAGTGCGACGAGCGGCGCCGGGCGGGCGCTCACGCCCGGGTGGAGGGCGAACGCACCGGCGTAGGCGAGCAGGAGCGCCAGGCCGAGCGCGGCGAGCAGCAGGGGCAGGAGGCGGAACGCCCGGCCGACCCAGAAGACCCGCGGGTCGCCGCGCCGCTCCAGGGAGGCGGGGATGATATAGCCGCTGACCAGGAAGAACACGAAGACGCCCCAGGTGCCGACGTCGATCCTGCGGTCCACCTCGGCCCAGAGGTCCGGGATGAAGGTCCACCCGGAGTGGTGCAGCGCGACGGCCAGCGCGGCGGGTCCCCGCAGGGCGTCCAGCCAGGCCAGCCGGGAGGGAGTCGGGGCCATTCGCCCGACTTTAGGCGATAGAAACTAGTTCTCGGGTGCCGCCCGGTCCGCGGTGTCAACAGCCCGGTGAACCGGCCCGCCTCCCCGTGAACGGGCGTCACTGCTTGCGGCGGTCCGGCGCGGGCACTCCCAGGAGCAGCTCGCGGACGGCGTTCCAGGTCCGGTGGAGAGCCGCCTCGACCTCGGGAGACCTGTCCCCGAGGATGCGGGCCCAGGCGCCCCGGTCCCCGGGCAGGACGCTGGCACCGGCCCGCAGCCCGGTGCCGGCGAGCACCGCGTGCATCGTGTCGGCCACGACCTGCGCGGGCTGCGCGGCGGTGACGACGTACAGGGAGGACAGCAGTCCGAATCCGGCCATCACCGCGGGTCCGGTCACCGGCCGTTCCCCCGGCACCAGGCGGAGCGGGTCGGCGAAGAGCAGCCGTGCCGAGGTGTCACGCACCTCGACGTCGCTGCAGTACGCCGTGTACGCGTGCCGCTCCCCCCGCGCCAGCCTGCCGGCCATCAGCGTCTCGCCCAGCACCACCGTCGCGTCCGCCGCGACGGTGACACGGAGCCGCTGGTAGTACCGCGAGCCGGCGAACGGGATCGTGGTGTCCGGCAGGTACTCCAGGTAGCCGCCCGGCCCCGCAGTGAGGTTGACGAGCTGGGTGGCGTAGTCCTGTTCCATCCGGTAGATCCGGGTGGCGGCCTGGGTGGTCAGGTGGACGGACGAGCCCTCGCCGCAGGAGACGTCGACGCGGTAGCGGTCGCCCTGGAGAACGCCGCCGCCGGACGACATGAACATGAGGTAGGGCATGTCCGGGCGCTCGGGGTCGTAGTACAGCGGGCGGGCGATCTGCAGCGGCGTCTTCTGGTAGTGACCGGTCAGCTCGGTCCGCCCGCCGACCCGCTCGAACGCCAGGTGCAGGACCCCGACCTTGCCGGGACTGCCGACCGGCAGCATGTCCAGGTCGGCGGCATGGCGCGCCACCGAGCCCGGCAGCCACTCCGGCTGGTAGCGCTCCGGGACCAGATGGTCGATCACCGCCCCGGGGCGCACATCGCCTCCAGCCGCGCCTCGATGAAGTCGGCGACCTCGGTGACACCGGTGCCGGCCAGGCAGTCGGTCAGCACGACCGGCCCCGCCCCGCGCACCGTGTGCGCGTCCCGTTCCATCACCGACAGGTCGGTGCGCACGTACCGGGCGATGTCGATCTTGTTGATGACCAGCAGGTCGGAGTCCGTGGTGCCCGGGCCGCGCTTGCGCGGCATCTTGTCGCCCGCGGCGGTGTCCAGGACGAAGATGTAGACGTCGGCGAGCACCGGGCTGAAGGTGAGCGTCAGGTTGTCGCCGCCGCTCTCGAACAGCAGCATGTCGATGTCGGGGAACCGGTCGAGCAGCTCGGCCGCCGCCGCCAGGTTCATGCTCGGATCGTCACGGACCGCGGTGTGCGGGCAGGACCCCGTCTCGACCCCGACGATCCGCTCGGAGTCGAGCACCCCGGCCATCGTGCGGCGGACGTGTTCGGCGTCCTCGTGTGTGTAGATGTCGTTGGTGATCACGCCGGGGCTGTGCCCCCTGGCGATCAGGATGGGGACCAGCATCTCGATCAGGGCCGTCTTGCCGGATCCGACGGGCCCCCCGATACCGACCTTGAACACCTTCCGCGGTTCCATCTCGTGCCCTTTCAGGTGATGAACAGACGGGCCGCCGCCCGCTCGTGCGCGGCCGAGACCGTGTCGGCGACGGGTACCGAGCCGTTCAGGTCCATGGGGTCCTCGGCGGCGAGCGCCGCCCGCGCGACCCGGGCGAGGTCCGGCCGGACCTCGCC
>NZ_JBEOZN010000038.1:0-74090 GCF_040298085.1 Streptosporangium sp. NPDC001681
GTGTTAAGCACGCCGCCAGCGTTCGTCCTGAGCCAGGATCAAACTCTCCAAACAATGTCTGAACAGTTGCTCCCGGCTGAAAGCACCCATCTCACCGATGGATGTTCAACCAAAGGAATCCGTCCCCCACCCCGATGAAAGGGCAGGTTGGACAGGGTTGTGCTTCATGCACTGGCTTTTAACACACTGTTGAGTTCTCAAGAAACGGACGCGTACACCGTCGTCCCGACCAGCACTTGATCGGAGAGCCAGGGGCGCTCTGCCTCTTACTTAAATCTTACCGCTTGTCAAGACTGTGTCAAATTGCCGACTCTCAGCCATTTGTCACAAACCCTGCATGCTCACTAGGGTTTTCTTCGCTCCGCTTCCGGAGCAACCCGCTGAACCTACCGTGTCATCCAGGCCACAGCGAAGCAACCGGTTTTCCGGTGATCTACGCGGAGTCCGAACTCTCAAGTTCGTTCAGTGGAGTGTCCCTGGGGCCCGTCCGCCAGCTCAGGCGTCCGGCTCGCTCCCGGGGCATTGAAAAGATTATGCCCCTCCCGGAACATCGTCAAATCAGCCACGCTTGGTAAAACCGCAGGTCAGAGGGGTTGCTTAAGGAAACCAGGCGCGTTTGCTACCGGAATGTTACGCGGTGAGACGGCGAACGCCCCAGCCGAAGCCGGGGCGTCCATCCCTCGTAATCATCGCCTTTACCTGGCAGAAGAGCAGGTCGGCAGCACGGGCGGGGTCAGGCCTCGACGATCTCGACGCCACCGACCGAACGCTTGCCACGGCGGAGCACCAGGAAGCGTCCATGGAGCAGATCATCGGCCGACGGCACGTACGCCTCGTCGGTGACCTTGGTGTTGTTGAGGTAAGCGCCGCCCTCCTTGACGGTGCGACGCGCCTCGGACTTCGACTTGACCAGGCCACTCTCGGCGAGCAGGTCGACAAAGGACGCTCCCAGCGCGGGAACCTCGGCACGCGGCACCTCGGCGAGAGCCTCCCCGAGCGTGCGCGCGGGCAACTCCTCCAGGGACCCCTGACCGAACAGGGCCGCCGAGGCGGCGATCACCGCGGCGCACTCGTCGGCACCGTGCAGCAGCGTGGTGAACTCCTCCGCGAGTGCTCGCTGGGCCTCGCGCGCGGCGGGCCGCGCGGCGGCGGCCTTCTCCAGTTCCTCGATCTCCTCACGGGACCTGAAGCTGTAGATCTTGAGGAACTTCACCACGTCCCTGTCATCCGAGTTCAGCCAGAACTGGTAGAAGGCGTACGGCGAGGTCATCTCAGGGTTGAGCCAGACCGCACCGCCGGCGGTCTTGCCGAACTTGGTCCCGTCCGCCTTGGTGATCAAAGGCACGGTGAGGGCGTGCACATGGTTGCCGGTCACCCGGCGGATGAGGTCGGTTCCCGCGGTGATGTTGCCCCACTGGTCGCTGCCGCCGATCTGGAGCGTGCAGCCGTAGCGCCGGTTCAGCTCCAGGTAGTCGTTGGCCTGCAGGATCTGGTAGCTGAACTCGGTGTAGCTGAGCCCCTCTCCCCCCAGCCTGGCGGAGACCGACTCGCGGGCGAGCATCCGGTTGACCGGGAAGTGCTTGCCGACGTCACGCAGGAAGTCGATCGCTGACATGCCCTCGGTCCAGTCGAGGTTGCTGACCAGGATCCCGCCCGTCTCCTCCGAGAAGTCGAGGAACTTCTCCAGCTGGACACGGATCCGCGCCACCCATTCGGCCACGACCTCGGACGAGTTCAGCGAGCGCTCGGTGCTCCGACCGCTGGGGTCGCCGATCAGGCCGGTCGCGCCGCCCACCAGGCCGACGACCCGGTGACCCGCCCGCTGCAGGCGGGTGAGGGTCAGCAACGGGACCAGGTTGCCGACGTGCAGCGAGGGCGCGGTCGGGTCGAAGCCGCAATAGACCGTGATCGGACCCTCGGCCATCGCCCCGCGCAGGGTGTCGATGTCGGTGGACTGCGCGATCAGGCCGCGCCAGGCGAGGTCATCCAGAATGTCGGTCACGATCCTTGCTTTCCAATGCTCGAAGGGACATTTAGCGCTCTCGTACACCCTGCCCGATCGCGGCACCGCCGCGCCACTCGAAACCCTCCTCGAGCTCGAGTCGACCAGCGGGGAGGAGCGCACGGGTGGCCTACCGGCGGCGCGGCACGTGTGGGCGATGGGGCGAGACGGTGGGGTCGCCGTCGATCCAGAAACGCCAGGGCGTCTCCTTCCCCGACGAGACCCCGGTGCGCGGCCCCGACCGGACGGACGCGGGCACGACGGGTTCACCCTCGATCACGGAGAGCGATCCCGGGGCGCAGACATCGAGTCCGTTGTGCTCCAGGGTGAAACCGAGCGCCACGGCCAGACGAGCCGGTCCTCTGGCCAGATCGACTTCCCGGACGGCACGGGCGCTGTCCGCTCTCCGGCGGGCCATGGCGGTCCCGATACCGGAGATCACCTCTCCGGCCCTGAGCAGTATTCCGGACCCCGTCCCCTCTGGAAGGCAGGTGAGGTTGGCGCAGAAATGCATGCCGTATGTGAAGTAGACGTACAGGTGGCCCGGTGGGCCGAACATCACCGCGTTGCGCGGCGTCCGGCCCCGGTAGGTATGCGACGCGGGATCCTCACCCGGCAGGCCGTACGCCTCGACCTCGGTGAGACGCAGCGCGACCGGCCCGTGCACGAGTACTCGTCCCAGCAGATCCGGAGCGATCTCGTGGGCGGGCCGGTCGAAGAAGTCGCGCGCCAGCGGCGCGGGCGCGGCGAGCGAGTGCCCGCCGTGCTCTTCAGCGGACATCAGTTCCCGATCGCCCAGGCCGCCTGGGCGTCGACGATCTCGCGGAGCGCGACGAGCTGGTCGCGGACCCGGTCCGGCGCCGTACCGCCGTGCGCCTTGCGGGCGGCCAGCGCGCCCGGCACCGAGAGGACCTCACGGGAGTCAGGCGTGAAGTGCGGCGAGACCTTGGCCAGTTCGTCGTCGGTGAGTTCGCCGAAGTCCTTGTCGTTGACCTGGCACCAGACGACCAGGTGCCCGACCGCCTCATGGGCCTCGCGGAAGGCGACGCCCCTGCGGACCAGCAGCTCGGCCAGGTCGGTGGCCAGCGCGAACCCGTCCGGGGCCGAGGCCTCCAGCTTGGCGGTGTTGACACGCATGGTCGCGACGAGCCCGGCCATGGCCGGAAGGACGAGCAGCAGGCTGTCGACGGAGTCGAACACCGGCTCCTTGTCCTCCTGCAGGTCCCGGTTGTAGGTCAGCGGCAGGCCCTTGAGCGTCGTCAGCAGCGACATCAGGTTGCCGATGAGGCGGCCGCTCTTGCCCCGGGCGAGCTCGGCCACGTCGGGGTTCTTCTTCTGCGGCATGATCGACGAGCCGGTGGAGTAGGCGTCGTCCATCTCGATCCAGCGGAACTCCTGCGAGGCCCACAGGACGATCTCCTCGCCCAGCCGGGACAGGTGCACACCGATCATCGCCGCGTCGAACAGGAACTCGGCGGCGAAGTCGCGGTCGGCGACCGCGTCCATCGAGTTGGGCGCGGCGGAGTCGAAGCCCAGTTCCCTGGCCACGGCCTGCGGGTCGAGCGGCAGGGAGGACCCGGCCAGCGCCCCGGAGCCGAGCGGGGAGACGGCCGCGCGCCGGTCCCAGTCGCGCAGCCGCTCGATGTCACGGGCGAAGGCGTGCACGTGCGCCAGAAGCTGGTGGCCGAATGAGACCGGCTGGGCGTGCTGCAGGTGGGTCATGCCGGGGGCCGCCGTCTCGGCGTGCTCCTCGGCCTGGCTCATCAGCGCGGTCTCCAGCTCCACCAGCCGGGACACGATGTGCCTGACGTGATCGCGGAGGTAGAGCCGCAGATCGGTGGCAACCTGGTCGTTGCGGCTTCGACCTGCTCTGAGCTTGCCACCGAGCGTGCCGAGACGTTCCAGCAGGCCGCGCTCCAGCGCGGTGTGCACGTCCTCGTCGGCGACGGTCGGCCGGAACTCGCCCTCCTTGCAGGCTCGCTCCAGGTCGTCCAGGGCACCGAGCATGCGTGCCAGCTCGTCGTCGGTCAGCAGGTTCGCACGGTGCAGCACCCGGGCGTGCGCGCGCGAGGCCAGCAGATCGTACGGCACCAGCCGCCAGTCGAAGTGCACGCTCACAGAGAGCCTGGTCAGCGCGTCGGCCGGACCTCCTTCGAACCGGCCGCCCCACAGCCGCATCGGCTTACCACCATCAGTCACCGTTGTTCTCCCTCCCCATTCAATCCGCGACCTTAGCCCACTCAGCCCAACCGGGCGTCCCGGGCGGAGGCAATCTTGGAGGGAAGGCTCCACAGCTCGACGAAGCCCTTGGCGAGAGACTGGTCGAAGGTGTCGCCGGTGTCGTAGGTGGCGAGGTTGAAGTCGTACAGCGACGCCTCCGAGCGCCGGCCCGTGACCGTGGCCCGGCCGCCGTGCAGGGTCATCCGGATCTCGCCGGTGACGTGCTCCTGGGCCTCGGCGATGAAGACGTCCAGGGCCTTCTTGAGGGGGGAGAACCAGAGGCCGTCGTAGACGAGCTCGCCCCAGCGCTGGTCCACCGACCGCTTGAACCTGGCCAGGTCGCGTTCGACCGTGACGTTCTCCAGCTCCATGTGCGCGGTGATCAGAGCGATGGCGCCCGGCGCCTCGTAGACCTCGCGGGACTTGATACCGACGAGCCGGTCCTCGACCATGTCGAGGCGGCCGACGCCCTGGGCGCCCGCGCGCTGGTTCAGCTCGGCGATGACCTGGAACGGGGTCAGGTGCCGCCCGTCCAGCGCCACCGGGACGCCCTTGACGAAGCTGATGATGACCTCGTCGGCCTCGCGCGGCTGGGCGGGGTCGGCGGTGTAGGAGTAGACGTCCTCGATGGGGCCGTTCCAGATGTCCTCGAGGAAGCCCGTCTCGACGGCCCTGCCCCAGATGTTCTGGTCGATCGAGTAGGGGTTCTTCTTGGTGGTCTCGATCGGCAGGTTCTTCTCCTCGGCGTAGGCGATCGCCTTGTCCCGGGTCCACGCGTAGTCGCGGGCCGGGGCGATGACCTTGAGCTCGGGGAAGAGCGCGGCCAGGCCGGCCTCGAACCGGACCTGGTCGTTGCCCTTGCCGGTGCAGCCGTGCGAGACGTGGGTGCCGCCGAACTCCTTGGCCGCGGCGGCCAGGTGCTTGACGATCAGTGGCCGCGACAGGGCGGAGACCAGCGGGTAGCGGTCCATGTAGAGGGCGTTGGCCTGCAGGGCGGGCACGCAGAAGTCGGCGGCGAACTCCTCGCGGGCGTCCACGACGACGGACTCCACGGCGCCGCAGTCAATGGCCCGCTTGCGGATGATCTCCATGTCCTCGCCGCCCTGGCCGACGTCGACGGCGACCGCGATCACCTCTGCGCCGGTCTTCTCGGCGAGGAAGGGGATGGCTACGGAGGTGTCGAGGCCCCCGGAGAAGGCGAGTACGACCCGGTCAGTCATAATTGATCTCTCCAAGTTATTCGTTCGTCACAAGTCTCAGATGGTGCCGGGCTCGCCCGCCTGAGCGGGCTGAATACGTCGGTCGGCGTGCCTGAGCAGCCCCTCGGCGACCGCTGCCCCGCCCGCCGGGTCACGGCTGATGACGAGGATCGTGTCGTCTCCGGCGACCGTGCCGAGAATGGACTCCCAGTCGGCGTGGTCGATGGCGGAGGCGAGGAACTGTGCGGCGCCCGGTGGCGTGCGGACGATGATCAGGTTGGCGGAGGCCTCGGCCGAGACGAGGAGTTCCTCGGCGAGCCGGCTGAGCCGGGCGGCCGGGGACTCGCCGGTGCCGAGCCTGGCCAGCCTTATCCGGCCGCCGCCCTCACCGGGCAGGGCGTAGACCAGGGAGCCGTCCTCGGCGCGCAGCTTGAGCGCGCCGAGCTCGTCCAGGTCCCGGGAGAGGGTGGCCTGGGTGACCTCGACCCCGCTCTCCAGCAGGAGCTTGGCCAGCTCCGGCTGGGATCTGACGGGCTGCCGCTGCAGCAGGTCGGCGATCCTGGCCTGACGGGCGACCTTGGTCATCGGGATCGTCACGCGACCACCCCGTCCCCGGGCGTGTCCGGACCGCTCACCGAGATCAGCCAGTACAGCAGGGCCTTCTGGGCGTGCAGCCGGTTCTCGGCCTGGTCCCACACCAGGCTCCGCGGGCCGTCGAGGACCTCGGCGGAGATCTCCAGCTCGCGGTAGGCGGGCAGGCAGTGCAGGACGATGGCGCCGGGCGCCGCCCGGTCCACCAGCGCGGCGTTGACCTGGTAGGGCATGAGGTCGGCGACCCGCTGCTCCTTGCCGTCCTGGCCCATGGAGACCCAGGTGTCGGTGGCGAGGACATCCGCGCCCGCGGCGGCCTGGGCCGGGTCGGTGAGCACGGTGACCGATCCTCCGGTCTCCTCGGCGACCTTGGCGGCCCGCTGGAGAATCTTCGGGTCCGGCAGGTATCCGGCGGGGGCGGCGACCCGCACGTGCATGCCGGCGACGGCGCCGCCGAGCAGGTAGGAGTGGGCCATGTTGTTGGCGCCGTCCCCGAAGTAGGCCAGGGTGAGTCCGGCGGTCCTGCCGAAGTGCTCCTTGACGGTCTGCAGGTCCGCGAGGATCTGGCAGGGGTGGAACTCGTCGGTGAGGGCGTTGACCACCGGCACCGAGGAGGCCGAGGCCATGGCCTCGACCCTGTCCTGGCCCGAGGTACGCCACACGATGGCGCTCACCTGACGCTCCAGGACCCGGGCGGTGTCCTCGATCGACTCACCCCGGCCCATCTGGGAGGAGCCTGCGTCGACGATCAGGGGAAGGCCGCCGAGCTCGCCGATGCCGACGGCGAAGGAGACCCGGGTGCGGGTGGACGGCTTGTCGAAGAGGACGGCGACGGTTTGCGGGCCCTCGAAGGGGCGGTAGCCGTAACGGTCCTTCTTCATGGCCTCGGCCAGGTCGAGCACCTGGGCCTGCTCGGCGGACGAGAGGTCGTCGTCCTTCAGGAAGTGCCTGACGGGCGCCTGCGCGGAGAGGTTACTGGGCATCGGCGGCCTCGTCGAGGATCGCTGGGAGCGCGGCCACGAAGGCGGCGACCTGAGCGGAGGTGATCACCAGCGGGGGTGCGAGCCGCACCGCGTGGGGCTGGAGGGCGTTGACCAGGAAACCGGCTCGCCGCGCGGCGGTCTGGAAGTGGGCGGAGCGGTCGTCGGTCAGCAGAACGGCCAGCCACAGGCCCCTGCCCCGGACACCGGCGAGCAGCGGGTGGTCGATCGCGGCGATGCCGTCGGCGAGTTCGGCCCCGACGGTACGCACGTGCTCCAGCAGGCCGTCGGTGTCGATCGTGTCGAGCACGGCGAGCGCCGCGGCGGTCGAGACGGGGTTGCCGCCGAAGGTGGACCCGTGGTCGCCCTGGGCGAAAACCGTGGCCGCCGCGCCGAAGCCGACACAGGCGCCGATCGGCATGCCTCCGCCGAGGCCCTTGGCCAGGGTGAGCACGTCGGGCAGGATGCCTTCGTGCTGGTGGGCGAACCAGTGCCCGGTGCGGCCGATCGCCGACTGGATCTCGTCCGCGACCAGCAGCGCGCCTGTGGCGTCGCAGATCTCCCTGGCCGCCGTGAAGTAGCCCTCGGGCGGGGGCACGACCCCCGCCTCCCCCTGGGTGGGTTCGAGGAAGACCGCGGCGCACTCGCCGGTCACCGCGCTCTTGAGCGCGTCGGCGTCACCGTACGGCACGAAACGAACATCAATCGGGAAGGGCCCGAACTGATCACGGATGGAGGGTTTGCCGGTCAGGGCGAGCGCGCCGAGGGTCCGGCCGTGGAAGGCGTTCTCGGCGGCCACGAAGTAGGTGCGGCCGTTCGACTTGCCGTACTTGATGGCGAGCTTCAGCGCGGCCTCGTTGGCCTCGGTGCCGGAGTTGCTGAAGAACACCTTGGCGGGGGCGCCGAGCAGGCTGAGCAGGCGCTCGGCGAGCAGTACCTCGGGCTCGTGCAGGAAGAGGTTGCTGGTGTGGGCGAGGGTGGCGACCTGCCTGGAGACGGCCTCCACCAGCGCCGGGTGGGCGTGGCCGAGCGAGCTGACCGCGATGCCGCCGATCAGGTCGAGGTACTCGCGGCCGTCGACGTCCCAGACCCTCGTGCCCTCGCCTCGGGCCAGTGCCACCGGGGGCACCCCGTAGTTGGCCATGAAGGCGGCCTCGAAGCGCGTGCTGAGCGCCTCTGTGGCGGGACTTTCCTGCGGGCTCACGTGTCGTTCCCCTTCAGCTGGGCGGTGGCCGTCGCCGCGGGGGCGTCCGGCAGCACCATGGTTCCTATGCCCTTGTCCGTGAAGATCTCCAGCAGCACCGAGTGCGGCACCCTGCCGTCGAGTACGTGGGCCTGCGGCACGCCCCCCTGGACGGCGGTCAGGCACGCCTCCATCTTGGGGATCATGCCGCTGGACAGGGTCGGCAGGAGCTTCTCCAGCTCTGTGGCGGACAGCTCGTCGATGACCTCGTTGTCAACGGCGTCGGGGCTCCAGTCACGGTACAGGCCCTCGACATCGGTCAGGACGATCAGCTTGGACGCCTGGAGCGCCACGGCGAGCGCGGCGGCGGCGGTGTCGGCGTTGACGTTGTAGACGGTGCCGTCCTCACTGCGCGCGACCGATGAGATCACCGGGATCCGCCCGTCCTCCAGCAGCGCCCGCACGGCTCCGGCCTCGACGTTGACGATGTCGCCGACCTGGCCGATGTCGACGCTGGCGCCGTCGACGACGGCGTGCTTGCGCACGGCGGTGAACAGGTGGGCGTCCTCGCCGGACATGCCGATGGCGAACGGCCCGTGCCTGTTGATCAGACCGACCACGTCGCGGTTGACCTGGCCGACGAGGACCATCCTGACGACCCGCATGGCCTCGGGGGTGGTGACCCTGAGCCCGGCGGTGAAGGTGGACTCGATGCCGAGCAGGTCGAGGTGGGCGTTGATCTGCGGGCCTCCCCCGTGCACGATCACCGGCCTGAGCCCGGCGTAGCGCAGGAAGACGACATCGGCGGCGAACTTCTCGCGCAGGTGCTCCTCGGTCATCGCGTTGCCGCCGTACTTGATGACGACGGTCGCACCGTGGAAGCTGGCGAGCCAGGGCAGCGCCTCGATCAGCGTGGTGGCCTTCGCCAGGGCCTCGGTCCGCCTCATGAGGAGTACGCCGAGTTCTCGTGGACGTACTCGGCGGTGAGGTCGGTGGTGTGGATCGTCGCCGAGTGCGGGCCCGCCGACAGGTCGATGGTGATCGTCACATCGCGCGGGGTGAGGTCGACCTTGGAGCGGTCGTCGCCCGCGGCACCGCCCCGGCAGATCCAGATGCCGTTGATGGCCACGTTGAGCCGGTCGGCCTCGAAGACGGCGTCGGTGGTGCCGACGGCCGACAGCACCCGGCCCCAGTTGGGGTCCTCTCCGTGGATGGCGCACTTGAGGAGATTCGACCGGGAGACGGTACGGCCGACGGTGACCGCGTCCTCCTCGGAGACGGCGCCGACGACCTCGATGGCGATCGCCTTGGAGGCGCCCTCTGCGTCCAGCAGCAGCTGGCGGGCGAGGTCGGCGCAGACCGCGAGGAGGACCTGCTCGAACTCGGCGAGGTCGGGAGTGATACCGGAGGCGCCGCTGGCCAGCAGCAGCACCGTGTCGTTGGTGGACATGCAACCGTCGGCGTCGAGCCGGTCGAAGGTGACCCGCGTCACCTTGCGGAGCACCTCGTCGAGCTGCTCGGCGGGCAGGTCGGCGTCGGTGGTGATCACCGAGAGCATGGTGGCGAGGCCCGGGGCGAGCATGCCCGCGCCCTTGGCCATGCCGCCGACCATGTAGCCGCCGGCGCCCTTCCTGAAGGAGATCTTCGAGACGGTGTCGGTGGTGCGGATGGCGTCGGCGGCGGCCAGCCCGCCGTCCCTGGCGAGCTGTGAGACCGCGAGATCGACCCCCGCCAGCAGCGGTTCCATCGGCAGGCGCTCACCGATCAGACCGGTGGAGCAGACCGCGATCTCGCCGGCCGAGTCTCCCAGCGCCTCGGCGACCTTCTCCGCGGTGGCATGGGTGTCCTGGAAACCCAGCGGCCCGGTGCAGGCGTTGGCACCGCCGGAGTTGAGGACCACCGCGTGGACCCGGCCCCCGGACAGCACCTGCGCGGACCACAGGACGGGTGCGGCCTTCACCCGGTTGGCCGTGAAGACTCCCGCCGCGGCGCGGGAGGGGCCGTCGTTGACGATCAGTGCCAGGTCGCGGGCGGCACCGGACTTGATTCCGGCGGCGACACCCGCCGCCCGGAAGCCGAGGGGGGCGGTCACGCTCATGGGGCGACTCCATTGAGAGGAAGGCCTAGCTCTTCCGGCAGGCCGAGGGCGAGGTTGGCACTCTGGATGGCCCCGCCCGCCGTTCCCTTGGTCAGGTTGTCGATGGCGACGACGGCGACGACGCGGCCCGCACGCTCGTCCAGGACGACCTGGAGGGCGGCGGTGTTGGCTCCGAGAGTCATCGAGGTCGCGGGCCACTGGCCCTCGGGGAGCAGCCGCAGGAACGGCTCGTCCTTGGTGGCGACCTCGTACGCCTCGCGCAGGACCGCCGGGGTGAGGCCCGCTCTGGCGGGCGCGCTGCAGGTGGCGAGGATGCCGCGGCTCATCGGCGCCAGCACGGGGGTGAAGGAGACGGTGACCGGCTCACCCGCCAACGGGGAGAGGTTCTGTTCCATCTCCGGGGTGTGCCGGTGGACGCCGCCGACGCCGTACGCGCTGGCCGAGCCCATCACCTCGCTGCCCAGGAGGTTCGGCTTGGGCGCCCGGCCCGCTCCGCTGGTGCCGCTGGCGGCTACCACCACCACGTCGGGCCCGACGAGGCCGGCGGCGAAGGCGGGGAACATCGCCAGGGTGACCGCCGTCGGGTAGCACCCGGGCACGGCGATCCTGGAGGTCGCGCGCAGCTCCTCGCGCCGGCCCGGCAGCTCGGGCAACCCGTACGGCCAGGTGCCGGCGTGGGTTCCGCCGTAGAAGTGCTCCCAGGCGGCGGGGTCGGTGAGCCGGAAGTCGGCGCCGCAGTCGACGACGAGGGTGCCGTCACCGAGTTGCTCGGCGACGGCGGCCGACTGGCCGTGCGGCAGGGCGAGGAAGACGAGGTCGTGGCCGCCGAGGGTCTCTGGGGTGGTCTCCAGCAGGATCCAATCGGCCAGCGGGGTCAGGTGTGGCTGGTGGGCGCCGAGCGCCGTGCCGGCGCTTGAGGCCGCGGTCAGCGCGCCGATCTCGATGCCGGGGTGGGACAGCAGCAGGCGCAGGAGCTCACCTCCGGCGTAGCCGCTGGCACCCGCGATCGCCGCTCTCATCGGCCCCCCTGATCTCTGCATGTTCATACACACTCACTCATGCTCTTGCTAGAGAGATTATGCATCTCCAGGGATTGTCATGCAAGCCGGTTATGCGGGGGTTACCGGCCTACGGAATGCCCCAGAGCAGCGGAAAAGTCGCAAAAATCATGCTTTTCGGCTCTCCATTGCGGGGACGAGGCAATCAGTTGCGTTTCGGCATTGTTGCGCATACCTACCGGTCAGTATCGTGGCGATCTCCGGTCCTTCCACCCTTCGGGAGTGCGAACGCATGACTGTCACCCATGACCAGGTCCAGGCCCAGCTCACCGGTCCCGGACAGCTTTTCGAGATGGACGAGGTCCCCGGCCACGGCGGGACCGTCAAAACCTGGAAACACGCCCCCCGCGACTTCCGGGCGCTCCTCGAGACGAGCCGGTTTCACGGCGACAAGATCTTCCTGATGTACGAGGACGAGCACATCACCTACGAGGAGCACTTCAGGCGGGCGGCCACGCTCGCACGGCGTCTGGTGGACGAGTACGGCGTGGCCAAGGGCGACCGGGTCGCCATCGCCATGCGCAACTACCCCGAATGGGTGATCGCCTTCTCGGCCGCGCTGGCCATCGGGGCGATAGCCGTTCCACTCAACGCCTGGTGGACCCCGCAGGAACTGGAGTACGGCCTGTCGGACTCCGGCGCCAAGGTGCTGATCGCCGACGGCGAGCGGGCGGCCGGGCTCACCGGCCTGCCCCCGGCACTGATCGTGACCCGCGGCGAGGTACCCGAGGGCGCCCGCGCGTTCGAGGAGGTGATGGGCGAGGTGGCGGCGGACGTGACGCTGCCGCCGGTCGACCTCTCCCCCGAGGATCCGGCAACGATCTTCTACACCTCCGGCACCACGGGCCGCCCCAAGGGCGCGCTCGGCAGCCATCGCAACGCCGGGCAGTCGCCCATGACCGTCGCCTACGGCATGTACCGCAGCATGGTCAGGGCGGGCGTGGACCCGGGCGAGACGGCGGGGCAGCGCCGCGTCACCCTGCTCACCGTTCCGCTCTTCCACGTCACCGGCTGCTTCGCGGTGATGACCACCACCATGTTCAGCGGGAGCGGTCTGGTGCTGATGTACAAGTGGGACGCGGGCCGCGCGCTGGAGCTGATCGAGCGCGAGAAGATCACGGGGCTCACCGGTGTGCCCACCAACGTATGGCAGCTCCTGTCCCACCCCGACCTGGACAAGCACGACATCTCCAGCCTCAACGCCCTCGGGTACGGCGGTGCCCCCGCCCCGCCGAAACTGCTGGAGCGCATCACCGAGCAACTGCCCAGCCGCGCCCCCTCCAACGGGTACGGCATGACCGAGACCACCGCGCTCGCCATCAGCAACGCCGGCACCGACTATCTGGCCAAACCCGACAGCATCGGCCTGCCGATGGCGGTGGTCGAGGTGAAGATCGCCGATCCGCTCGGCGACGAGCTGCCGGTCGGCGCGGTCGGCGAGCTCTGTCTGCGCGGGCCGAACGTCATCCTGGGCTACTGGAACCGTCCCGAGGCCACCGCCGAGACCTTCGTCGGCGGCTGGCTGCACACCGGTGACCTGGCCAGGGTGGACTCCGAGGGGTTCGTGTTCATCGTGGACCGGGCCAAGGACATGGTCATCCGCGGCGGCGAGAACGTCTACTGCGCCGAGGTCGAGGCCGCCCTGTTCGAGCACCCGGCGGTCGACGACGCCGCGGTGATCGGCATCCCCCATGACGAGCTGGGCGAGGAGGTCGGCGCGGTGGTGCGGCTGTCGTCCCCGGCGACCGCCGAGGAGCTGCGGGCCTTCCTGCGCGAGCGGATCGCCCCCTTCAAGGTCCCGGTCAGGTTCTGGGTGCGTGACACGGAACTTCCCCGCAACCCCGGCGGCAAGATCCTCAAAACCCACCTGCGCAGGGAGGTCCTGGGCTCCTAAGGCCCGCCGCGCTCGACCCGGCGGTGACCTGCCGGAAAATGAGTTGCCCTCCGCGCAGGTCATCGCCGAAACTACCTGTTCGTGCCAGAAAACGCTGACCGGTCCATCAGAGCCCTGCTCCGTCGCCTGACGATGGACCTCAGCCCGCTCCGCGACTCCCGTGACTTCCGGTTGCTCTTCGGCTCCGGCGTCGTCACGATGTTCGGCACCTTCCTGACCCTGGTCGCGGTCCCGCTGCAGATGAAGGAACTGACCGGCTCCTACCTGGCGGTAGGCCTGGTCAGCGTGGCCGAGTTCGTCCCGATGGTGGTGTGCGGGCTCTGGGGCGGGGCGATCGCCGACGCGCTGGACCGGCGCAAGATCATCCTTTACACCGAGGTGGGACTCTGCCTCACGGTCCTGATCCTGACCGTCAACGCACTGCTGCCCAAGCCGCAGGTCTGGGTGCTGTACGTGGTCGGCGCGCTCTCGGCCGGGCTGGGCAGCCTGCAACGGCCCAGCCTGGAGTCGCTGCTGCCCCGCGTGGTCAGGCACGACCAGCTGACCGCGGCCGCCGCGCTCAGCGCTTTCCGGTGGAACCTGGGCGCCATCGTCGCCCCGGGCCTCAGCGGCCTGATCGCGGCCTGGTTCGGCGTCGCCGTCGCGTACGGCGTCAACGTGGTGACCTTCCTGCTCTCCCTGGTCCTGCTGCAGATGGTGCGGGCCCAGCCGCATCGGGAGAACGCCCCCGCGGCCTCGATCAGGTCACTGGTCGACGGGGTCCGCTACGCCGTGGGCCGCCCCGACCTGATGGGCACCTACCTGGTCGACGTCGCCGCGATGATCTTCGCCTTCTCCACCGCGCTGTACCCGTTCCTGGCCGACGAGCTGGGCGTACCCGAGGCTCTGGGGCTCTTCTTCTCCGCCTCGGCCGTCGGCTCGCTGATCGCCTCGGTCACCTCCGGCTGGACCAGGCACGTGCACCGCCACGGCCTCGGCGTGATCGTCGCGGCGGCCGTGTGGGGCGTGGCGGTGGCGCTGGCGGCGCTCATGCCCAGCGTCTGGGGCATCTTCGCCTTCCTGGCCGTGGCCGGGGCCGCCGACATGATCAGCGGCGTCTTCCGCTCGACCATCTGGAACCAGACCATCCCCGACGAGTTCCGCGGCCGCCTGGCGGGCATCGAGCTGCTCTCCTACACCAGCGGCCCGATGCTGGGCAACGCCAGGGCCGGCCTGATGGCCCAGCTCGGCGGGACCCGCTTCTCCCTGGGCGCGGGCGGCCTGCTGTGCGTCGGCGCGGTGGCCGCGATGGCCGCGCTGCTGCCGAGGTTCCGCGACTACGACGCCCGCACCGACGAGCACGCGCTCAGGGAGCGCGCCCGCCGCGAGGAGGTCGCTCCCGTCCAGGGATAAGGCACCCGCAACCACCCTCACAGAGTGGAATCCTGTTGCTACTGTGAGGTCATGACGGTCGACGTACGGAGCCCCGAGATGACGGAGTCCTCGCTGCCCGACTGGGTGTTCCCTCCGCCGGGGGGATTCACCGCCGAGGATCTCGATCGCATTCCGCAATTGCCCGCGCACACAGAGTTAATCGATGGAAGCCTGGTCTTCGTGAGTCCTCAGGCTTCCTTTCACACACGTACCATGTGGCTCCTGGAGGCTGGCCTCCGTCGAACCATGCCGGAAGATCTCCGCGCGCGCCGGGAGATGAGCGTCGTGCTGGGCAGGCAGCAGCGGCCCGAGCCCGATATGAGCGTCATTCACGCCTCCGCCGAGCACAGCCCGGAACAGACCTTCTACCGGGCGGAGGACGTCGTGCTGGCCGTGGAGGTCGTCTCGCCGGACTCCGAGCGGCGCGACCGCGACCGCAAACCGACGCTGTACGCCGAGGCGGGCATCGCGCACTTCTGGCTGGTCGAGAACCAGTCGGGAAGGTCGGCGGTCTACGTCTACGAACTCGACCCAGTCGCCCGGTCCTATGTTCTCACCGGCATCCACCACGACCGGCTCAAGATCTCGGCCCCCTTCGACATCGACATCGAGCTGACCGAGATCGACAAACTCTGAGTCCTCCGGTCGGAGCCCACGCCCCTCGTGACGCGGCACCTGGCCGACCGTCACCCGGTCTCGCGCCAGCCGTCGCGATCCTCGAGCAGGGTGTCCAGGCGGGCCAGGCCCTCCGGCGTGAGGGTCTCGGCGGGGTCCTCGACCACCACGAGCCATTGTGCGTCCTCGGCGTCGTCCTCACCCGCGAGGGTCTCCCTGACCACGGCAGGCACGCCGATCATCGGAAACTCCTCGGCCACGATCTCGGCGACCTCCTCGGCGGCGTCGCGCTCGGCGAACACCAGCAGATGCCTCATCGTCCCTCCCGAGGGAAGATCCGCCCGTGGCCGGGCCATGGGGCGGAATGAAGGTTCCGGACCGGCGGGAATCCCGGTCCGGAGCGATGAAAGGGGCTCGGGATGTGTCCCGAGCCCCTCAGTCGCCGGTCAGGCGCCGCGCAACCGCGCCCCGGTGCGCTCGGCGGCCAGGGCCACGGCCGCGTCACGGGCCGCGGTGGTCTCCTCCACCGTGAGCGTCCTGTCGGCCGCCCGGAAGCGCAGGGAGTAGGCGAGAGACTTCCTGCCCTCGCCCACCTGGGCACCGGCGTAGACGTCGAACAGCCGGATCGACTCCAGCAGCTCGCCCGCGCCCTCGCGCAGCGCCGCCTCCACCGGGGCCACCGGGATCGCCGCGTCGACGATGAGCGCGACGTCCTGACTCGCGACCGGGTAGCCGGAGATCGCCGGCGCCTGCGGCCGGCCGACCGGCGACTGCTCCAGCCGGGTCAGCTCCAGCTCCATCGCGCAGGTGCGCGGAGGCAGGCCGTACGCCTCGACCACGCGCGGATGCAGCTCGCCGGCGTGGCCGACGAGCACGTCACCGGCGTACAGCGCGGCACAGCGGCCCGGGTGCCAGGGCTCGTGCCGGTCCGCGCGGACGTCGAGGGTGACGCCGGCCTCGGCGGCCACCACCCGGGCCGCCTCGACGGCGTCCGCCCAGTCGGCTCCCCTGCCCTTGCCCCACCAGCCGGACGGCTCGAACTCCCCGGCCAGCACGACCCCGACCCGCAGCGGCTGGGCCGGCAGCGCGGACTCGATCGAGGCCAGCTCCTCCGGGCTCGGCCTGCGGTCGACGCCCAGCACGGGGGCGACGGCGGGCGCGTCCGGCGAGGGCCGGTAGACCAGGCCCGTCTCGAACAGCGCCACATCGCCGAAACCCCGGCCCACGTTGCGGACCAGCGTCTTGAGCAGGCCGGGCAGCAGGGTGGTCCGCATCAGCGGCTCGTCCTCGCTGAGCGGATTGGCCAGCCGTACGGCCAGACGGCGCGCGTCGTCGGCGGGCAGTTGCAGGTTGTCGAAGTCGCGCTCCCCGCTGAACGGGTAGGAGAGGATCTCGACGTAGCCGGCGGCGGCCAGTGAGCGGCCGACCCGGCGGCGCAGGCGCTGGCTCTCGGTGAGACCGGCACCCGCGGGGGCGGCGGGCAGGATCGAGGGCAGGTTCTCGTAGCCCTCCAGCCGGATGACCTCCTCGGCGAGGTCGTTCGGGTCGGTCAGGTCAGGCCGCCACGAGGGTGGGGTGACCACCAGCATGTCGTCGCCGGTGACCGCGAGCTTCGCGGCGATCCCGTCGGCGGCGGTGCCGCCGGTCTCGGTGGCGGAGCTCTCGACCGCGCAGCCGACCTGCTCCAGGCGGCGGATCACCGTCTCCCGGTCGTAGACGGTGCCCGCGACCCTGCCGGGGTAGCCGCTCGGGATGGCGACCCGGGCCGGCTCGACCTCCACCTCGGCGTGGGTGACGCCCGGCTGGATCGTGCCGCCGCCCAGCTCGGCCAGAAGCTGAGCCGCACGCCAGGAGGCGTACAGCGGAAGCTCCCGGTCGACGCCCCGCTCGAAGCGCTTGGATGCCTCGCTGACCAGGTTGTGCCGGCGCGACATGCGCGCGATGCCACTGGTGGAGAAGTGGGCGGCCTCGATCACGATGTCGGTGGAGGCGCCGGAGATCTCGGTGTGCAGGCCGCCCATGGTGCCGGCCATCGAGATCACACCCGACCCGTCGGTGATCAGGATGTCGTCCGGGTGGAGCTTGCGGACCACGTGGTCGAGTGTCTCCAGCGTCTCGCCGGGCTTGGCCCTGCGCACCACGATCTCACCGGTCAGCCTGGCGGCGTCGAAGGCGTGCAGCGGCTGGCCGAGCTCCAGCATGACGTAGTTGGTGACGTCGACGGCCAGCGAGACCGGGCGCATACCGGCGCGGGTGAGCCGTGCGCGCATCCACAGCGGGCTGCTCGCCGACGGGTCGAACCCGCGGATCTCGCGGAGCACGAAGCGGTCACAGGCCGACGGGTCGGCGATCGAGGCCGGGTAGGCGGGACCTGACGCGACGGGCGGGGAGACGTCCGCCGGGTCGAGGAACGCCGAGTCGAAGGCTGCGGCGGCCTCGCGGGCCACACCCCGGATGGAGAGCGCGTAGCCGATGTCCGGGGTGATCTCAAGCTCGATCACGTCGTCGCGCAGGCCGAGCAGCTCGACCACGTCGGCGCCGATCGGAGTGTCCCCGGGCAGCACCAGGATGCCCGGGGAGGACTCGGCCACCCCGAGCTCCGCCTCCGAGCAGATCATGCCGTCCGACAGGCGTCCGTAGGTCTTGCGGGAGGCGATCTCGAACCCGCCGGGCAGCACGGCGCCGGGCAGCGCGACCGGGACACGGTCGCCGGCCTCGAAGTTGGTCGCACCGCAGACGATCTCGCGAGGCGCGGCCTCCCCCACCTCGACCTGGCAGTGGCGGATGGGCTTCTTGAAACCCTCCAGGGTCTCGATGGAGAGCACCTCGCCCACCACGACGTTCTTGATGTCGTGGCCGTAGGAGATGACGGACTCCAGCTTGAGCCCGGCCGCGGTGAGCTTCTCGGCGATCTCGTGCGCCGTGACGGCGGGGAGATCGACGTACTCCCGCAGCCATGAAAGCGAGACCTTCATCAGACCTCCATTCCGAAGGGGAGCGTGAAGCGGACGTCTCCCTCGACCATGTCGCGCATGTCCTCGGCGTTGTGGCGGAACATCAGGGTGCGTTCGACGCCCATGCCGAAGGCGAAGCCGCTGTAGCGGGCGGGGTCGACGCCGCAGGCGATGAGCACCCGCGGGTTGACCATGCCGCAGCCGCCCCACTCGATCCAGCCCTCCGACTTACAGGTGCGGCAGGACGGGTTTCCCGGCACCGCGGAGGCACCGCGGCAGACGAAGCACTTCAGGTCCATCTCGGCCGAGGGCTCGGTGAACGGGAAGTAGTTGGGCCGGAACCGGGTGGTGATGCCCTCACCGAACATGACCTCGGCGAACCGGTCGAGGGTGCCCTTGAGATGGGCCATGGTCAGGCCCTCGTCGATCGCCAGCCCCTCGACCTGGTGGAAGACCGGGGTGTGGGTGGCGTCAAGCTCGTCGGTGCGGAACACCTTGCCCGGCGAGATCACGTAGATCGGAAGCTCCCTGCTGAGCAGCGCCCGGATCTGGACGGGAGAGGTCTGGGTGCGCAGCACCTTGCCCGAGTCGACGGACTCCACGAAGAAGGTGTCGTGCTCCGAGCGCGCCGGGTGGTCGGCGGAGATGTTCAACGCGTCGAAGTTGAACCACTCCCCCTCCAGCTCGGGGCCCTCCGCCACCTCGTAGCCCATCGCGACGAAGGCGTCGGCTATGCGCTCCTGGAGGGTGGTCAGCGGATGCCTGGCACCTCGGGAGGCGCGGCCAGAGGGCAGCGTGACGTCGACGGTCTCCTCGACGAGGACCCGCTCGTCGCGCTCGGCCTCCAACTGCGCCTGCCGTTCGGCGAGAGCGTCGGCGACGGCTTTGCGGGCGCCGCCGATACGCTTGCCCGCCTCGGCGCGGGCCGCCGGGGGCAGGGCGCCGATCTCGCGGTTGGCCAGGGCGATCGGTGAGCGGTCACCGGCGTGCGCGAGGCGCACCTGCTTGAGTTCTTCGAGGTCGCGCGCCGCCTTGACGGCGTCGATCGCGTCGGCCTGCATGCGCGCCATCTCGTCGGCGTGCAGCGGGGTCACCTCGACCGGGTCGTAGTTTGACAAGAGAGAGCTCCGAATCCAGGGCTTGAGCGGCCACGAGTCTAGTCGGGTAAGCCCACCGGGCTGGCATTCACGCTCAGGCGAAGTCAGGGGTGCCGGTGGGCACCATAAATCGAAACTCGGCGCCGCCCTCGGGTCCGCGCTGCACGGAGATGGTGCCACCGTGAGCCTCGATCAGCCCCTTGACGATGAACAGGCCGAGCCCGGTGCCGCCGCGGCGGCGGGCGTTGCCCCGCCAGAACTGCCGGAAGACGCGCGTGACCAGCTCGGGCGGGATGCCCTCTCCCTGGTCACGGACGGACACGGTCACTCCCCATTCGCTCGGTTCGACGACTATTGTCACCGTACCGCGCCCGTGCCGCACCGCGTTTTCCACCAGGTTGGCAAGCACCTGATCGATCTTGTCCTGGTCGAGCCAGGTCTCGGGCAGCTCACCGCGCACCTGGAGCAGGAAGCGGTCGTCCGGCTCACCCGCCGCCACCCGCCCCGCGATGACCTTGGAGATCCTGGCCGGGATGTCGACCACCTGGCGATGGATCTCCAGCCGCCCCGACTCGATACGCGAGACGTCGAGCAGCTCGGTGATCAGCCTGGTCACCCGGTCGGCGTCGGCGTTGACCGTCTCCAGCATGACCAGCTTCTGGTCGTCGGTGAAACGGGTCCACTTGGCCAGCAGGGTCGCGGTGAACCCCTTGACACTGGTCAGCGGGGAGCGCAGCTCGTGGGCGACCGTGGAGACCAGGTCGGCGCGGCTGCGCTCCAGGCGGGCACGGGCTCCGGTGTCACGCAGCGTGATGACCACCCGGACCACCTCGCCGCCCCGCAGTGGCTCTCGCACCAGCCGGGCGGCCACCAGCATCTCCTGGCCACCGAGGGTGCGCAGCGGCAGCTCGGGCTGGCGGGTGCGGGTGCGCAACCCGCCGTAGGTGTCGAGCCACTTCCACCAGTCGCGCCCGTCGTGGTCGTGAAAGGAGAACACGTCGCGCAGATGCCGCCCCGCGGCCTGTTCGCGGGTGACCCCGGTCAACCGGGCCGCGGCCCGGTTGACGGTCAGCACGTGGCCGTCCCCATCGGTCACCACGAGGCCGTCGGGAAGCTCGTCGACGTCGATCACAGAAGCGGGATCGGTGCTCCGCTCGCCGGTGTGTTCGCCGTGCACGACCCCGCCTCCTCGACGCTACATGGCCGACAATAGCGGGTTTCCCGCGTCGTACGGCAGCCTCGAGGCGGGGGGCGTCACCTGGCGCCGGGACCGGTGCGCTGAGACCGGGCAGATGCGTACAGACAGACCGCGGCGGCGGTCGCGAGGTTCAGGCTCTCGGCCCGCCCGTAGATCGGAACCCGGACGACGTCGTCGGCCAACTCCAAAATCTCCTCGGGAAGCCCCCAGGCCTCGTTGCCGAAGATCCAGGCCGTCGGGCCGGACAGGTCCATGTCGTCCAGGGTCTGCTTGCCCGCGCCGTCGGCGGCGAGCACCCGCAGCCCGGAACCCTTCAGGTGCTCCACGACCCGGGTCACATGGACACCCGTGGTGACCGGGAGATGGAACAGGCTGCCCGCGCTGGCCCGCACGCACTTGCCGTTGTAGGGATCGACCGAGGCGTCGGTGAAGACCACCGAGTCGGCACCCGCGGCGTCGGCGGTGCGCAGCACCGTGCCCGCGTTGCCGGGGTCGCGAACGTGGGCGAGCACGGCCACCAGCCTGGCGTCGGAGGTGACGGAGTCGTTCAGGGGCACGTGCACGAAGCGGCACACGGCCAGCAGTCCCTGGGGGGTGACGGTCTGGGCCAGCTCGGCCATGACCTCGCCACTGGCCCGGAATAGGGGCACCCCCGCGGCGGTGGCGGCGGCGATGACGTCGGCGTGGCGCAACTCGGCCTCGGCGGTGGCGAACAGCTCCACCACGACGCCGTCCAGCGCCAGCGCCTCACGGACCGCCTGTGGCCCCTCTGCCAAGAAGGAGCGGTCGCGGTCCCTGAAAGCCCGCTTGGTCAGCCTCCGCGCGGCCTTGACCCGCGGTGACTTGATATTGGTCAGCTCAGACCCGGCCATGCCCGTCCCCCAAGAATGCGAATGCGGTCCGCAGCGTCACCGCTGCGGACCGCATGGTCGTCAGTGTCTCGCTCAGCCGGCGACCGGCGCGTTCACGTCGGCCGGGAGCGCCTTCTTGGCGGCCTCGACCAGCGTCGCGAACGTGGCGGCGTCGTTGACCGCGAGGTCAGCGAGGATCTTGCGGTCGACCTCGATGGAGGCGAGCCGCAGGCCCTGGATGAGCCTGTTGTAGGTGATGCCGTTCTGGCGGGCAGCGGCGTTGATGCGCTGGATCCAGAGACGGCGGAAGGTGCCCTTGCGGTCCTTGCGGTCGCGGTAGGCGTACGTCATCGAGTGGAGCATCTGCTCCTTGGCCTTGCGGTACAGCCTGGAACGCTGACCCCGATAGCCCTTCGCCCGCTCGAGAACGACCTTGCGCTTCTTCTTGGCGTTGATCGCCCGCTTCACGCGTGCCATGTGTATCTATCTCCCCGGGGGCGGTTACTTAGCGAGCAGCTTCTTGATCTTCTTGGAGTCGGCGTCGGAGAGCACGACCTCGGGCTTGAGACGACGCGTCAAGGTGGACGGCTTGTGCTCGTTGTAGTGCGCACGGTTGGCGCGGCGGCGCACAAGCTTGCCGGAACCCGTGAGCCTGAACCGCTTCTTCGCACCGCTGTGCGTCTTCATCTTCGGCATCTCAGCCGTCTCTCCCTCGATCGTGCCGATGTCCCGGGCCGGTAACCCAAGTCAAGGGCATGCCTGACTACGAGACCGGACCCGGTCTCGACGTGATATCGCGACTACCTGACGATCCAGGCTATGCGAGTTACTCCTGCGGGGCAGCCACCGCTCCGTTGACGGACACCTCGTCGTTGACGTGCGTCTCGCCGCCGGCCGGCGACCTGTCCCCCGAGGGGTTCTCGTCATGCCGCGCCTTGGCCGCCGCCTTCTCGGCCTTGGCCTCAGCCTTCTTCTTGTGCGGGCCGATCACCATGATCATGTTTCGGCCGTCCTGCTTGGGCTGGGACTCGACGAAGCCGAGCTCCGTCACGTCCTCCGCCAGTCGCTGCAGGAGCCGGAAGCCCAGCTCGGGCCGGGACTGCTCCCGACCACGGAACATGATGGTGACCTTGACCTTGTCGCCGGCCTTGAGGAACCGCACCACGTGACCCTTCTTGGTCTCGTAGTCGTGCGGGTCGATCTTCGGCCGGAGCTTGATCTCCTTGATGATGGTGTACGCCTGGTTACGGCGCGCCTCGCGTGCCTTCATCGCGGACTCGTACTTGAACTTGCCGTAGTCCATGAGCTTGCACACTGGCGGGCGAGCCGTCGCCGCGACCTCGACCAGGTCGAGGTCGGCTTCTTGAGCCAGCTTCAAAGCATCGCCGATGGAGACGATGCCCACCTGTTCGCCGTTCGGGCCCACGAGGCGGACCTCGGGCACGCGAATGCGGTCATTGATGCGGGGCTCGGCGCTGATGGGGCCTCCTAGGTTGCGATCCGCGACCTTTCTTACGAAAGGTCGCAACATGCTCGATCGTGCCGGGAAGTCGCAGAACACGCACCCGATAAAGGCGCGTCGAACGCAAGATGCCCCGCACGTCACGCATGCGGGGCCACATGAACTCGAAGGCTTTATGCCGTTAAGCTCGCCGGAAACCTACCCGGTGTGATCCTGACCTGTCAGCCTTGCGGCCGACGAGGTGGGAGGATGACCTCCGCTTGCGCGTCCAGCAGGAACGCCGGACCGATCGATTAGTCACTCTACCACAACGACATGCTCACCCAGAATCATTCCGTCGAGGCGGCACGCCTGACGATCTCGCTCTTCCCCGCCTCGCGCATCGCCTCCACCGGCACGTCCGCGCGGCCGGTCATCATCTCGACCTGCCGGACGGCCTGGTGCAGGAGCATCGGGAAACCTCCGACGACAGTCCCGCCCCGCTCGGCCACCGCCGCCGCCGGTCGAGTGGGCCAGGGTGCGTAGACCACGTCGAAGAGCGCCGGCACGTCCGCCAGCGACTCGGTGAAACCGTCGGCCGCGCCGGAGGGCAGGGTCGAGACGACCAGGTCGACCCCCAGCGCGGTGTCGAGCTTGTCGAAGGTCTGCACCGTCAGGCTCATGTCCAGCCGCTCGGCCGTCTCGACGGTCTCCGCCGCCCTGGACGGGTCACGGACCACGAGGGTCGCCTCGCCCAGACCCAGCTCACGCAGGGCGGCCAGCGCGGAGGAGGCCGTCGCGCCCCCGCCGAGGACGGTCGCGGAGGCGGGCGGGGCCACGCCCGCCTCCGCGAGCGCCCGGACGATGCCGTACACGTCGGTGTTGTCCCCGTGCCGGGCGCCGTCGCGCAGGATCACCGTGTTGGCCCCACCCACCTGGAGTGCGAGCTCCGAGACGGTGTCGAGCAGCGGCAGCACGGCCCGCTTGAGCGGCATGGTGAGCGAGAGCCCCGCCCAGTCGGCGTCCAGCCCGTCGAGGAGGCCGGGGAGCCCGGCCTCGTCGCACTCGATCGCCTCGTAGCGCCAGTCGTGCAGGCCCATGCCCTCGTAGGCGGCGCGGTGCAGGTACGGGGAGAGCGAGTGGGCGATCGGCGACCCCAGGACCGCCGCTCTCAGCATCCGTTCCCCTTGTTTCTCTCGTACTCGGCCTTGAGCGCGAAGAAGTCCGTCTCCGTCGAGGCGAACTTGGTGATCTGCCGCGCCGGGCAGGTGGTCACGAACCAGACCCAGTCCCCCTTGGTGGGGTTGAGCGCCGCCTGGATGGCGTCGTCTCCCGGGTTGGCGATCGGTCCGGGAGGCAGGCCCTCGAACCTGTAGGTGTTGTAGGGCGAGGAACTCTCAAGATCCTTGTGGGAGGACTCGATGCCGTACTTGTTCAGCCCGTACATCACCGTGCTGTCCATCTCCAGCTTGCGGCGGGGATTGCCGTCGAGCCGGTTGTAGATGACCCGGGCCACCTTGCCCATGTCCTCTTTGGTACCGGACTCGGCCTGGACGATGCTGGCGATCGTCATGATCTCGTGCGGAGTGTGCCCGAGTTCCTTGGCCTTACCCTGCAGGTCGTCCTTCTCCGCCGTCTGGGTGAAGCGCTCGACCAGCGCGACCAGGATGTCGGAGGGCGTCATCTTGGGCCTGATGTCGTAGGTGGCCGGGAAGGCGTAGCCCTCCAGCCTGCCCCTGGCGTAGGACGGCAGGCCGAGCTTCCGGCTGTTCTTGGCCGCCTGCTGGAACTCCCTGAGCGGCTTGCCGGTCTTCTCGGCGAGTTGCTTGAGGGTGTCGCTCAGGCGCAGCCCCTCCTTGAGGGTGACCCTCTCCAGCAGCCGCTTCGCCGGATCGAGAAGCTTGACGGCCTCCGCGGCCGCCATCTGCTTGCGCATGCTGTATTCGCCAGGCTGCAGGGAGGAGCTCTTGCCCGCCTGGGCAACGGCGTTGACGAAGGCTTTGACGCTCTTCACCACGCCCTGCTCCTCCAGGGTCTGGGCGACGTCGGAGGCGTTCTGGCCGTCCTTGATCTCCACGACGACCTCGCCGGACCCGGGTCCGGTGTAGTCGTCCGGGGTCATCACGTCGCGGACCCAGGTGTAGCCGTAGAAGCCGGCGGCACCGATGCCGCCGAACAGCACGATGACCGCGAGCATGGGGGCGAGGAAGCCGCCCCGGTTACGACGGCGCTTCCTGCGCCGGCCACGCCGGCCACCGGAGTCGCGTCCTGAGGACGCGCGAGATCTTCGGCCCGGCCGACCTTCGTCGTCGGAGCCGACCAGGAAGTCCATATCGAGATCGTTCATAGAGGCGCTGGCCAATCTCCCGCTAGGGACGGCCTGGCGTCAAGCGGGTGTGCCAAACCGAAGGAAAGCACCCGGCCAGACCTTCCGGTGTTCCGGAAGTGATCGTCTGGTTCGCGGGTACGGGGCGCCGCATGCGGCGGAACGGGGGGTGTTCCGCCGGGCATCAACGCTTCCCGAGGTATCTGTTCAGCTCTTCCCGGTATCTCACAAACTCACTCTCTTTGTCAGTGAATTTCGTGATTCTATGCTCCGGATCTGTGGTTACAAACCAGAACCAATCACCTTGATCTGGCCGAAGTGCCGCGATCAACGCCTTCTCCCCGGGGTTCGCGATGGGTCCGGGGGGCAGGCCAGGTCTGCGATAGATGTTGTACGGAGACCTCACCTCGGTGTCCTTCTCGGACACCTCCAGGGTCCTGCGCCCCTGCGCGTACAGCACCGTGGTGTCCAGTTGAAGTGGCGTTCCTGCCCTGATCCGGTTGTAGATCACTCTAGCGATCTTCGGATAGTCCGGGTCCCGCCCACCCTCCGCCTGGACGATGCTCGCCATCGTGACAGCCTCCAGGGGGGTCAACCGCTTCCTGGCGGCCCGCTCCTTGAGGTCGAGTTGCTCGGCGGCCTGTTTGTAACGTTCCACCATCGCGACCGGCACGTCCTGAGCGGTCGTGCCGGGCTCGATCTCGTAGGTGGCGGGGAAGCGGAGCCTGAAGTGGCCGGGGTGCAGGCTGCCCGTCCTGGCCTGCTCCTCCGCCGTCCTGACGAACGCCCTGACGAACGCCCTGGCACTTGCCACCACTCCGGCGTCGGCCGGCGCCGGCCCGATCGCACCGGCACTCGCCCCCTCGGAGATCTCGACGACCGTGCCGGACCCCGGCCCCTCGAAGTCGGCGGGCATGAGATAGGGGCGGACCACGACGAGCCCGGCCGCCGTCCCGGCGACGGCGGCGAGCACCGTCGCCCCGGCCACCAACAGCCATATCGGCCGCGGACGGCTCACCGAACGGTCCCGCCGCCCGGTGGCGCGACAGGGCTGCCGGGAGGCCTGCCGGTGGCGCGTTCGGCGTCCAGCGCCGCCTGGAGCAGCACGACGGCGGCAGCCTGGTCCACCACACCGCGCTGGTTCTTCGCCTTCACCCCGCTGGCCCGCAGTCCCTGCTGGGCGGTGACGGTGGTCAACCGCTCGTCGAACATCCGCACCGGGACGGGCGCCAACCGGAGTGCGATCCGGTTCGCGAAGTCACGGGCGACGGCCGCCGCCTGCCCCTCGCGCCCGGAGAGCGAGGTCGGCAGGCCGACCACCACCTCGACGACCTCGTACTCGGCCGCGATCTCCGCGAGCCGGTCGAGGTCGCCCCTGCCACGCCGGACGGTCTCCACCGGCGTGGCCAGCAACCCCGAGGGATCGCTTCTGGCCACGCCGATACGGACCGAGCCGGCATCGACGCCCAGCCGAATGCCGTTTCTCATCATCTCTGTCTCCACCCTCGTACCGGCCGCGGCTCGAGAGTGTCGTTCCCCATCAGGTGAGCGTCTGTGTGATCGCCTGGTCGACGGCCGCGAGCGCCTCGTCGATCGCCTCGGGACGCACACCGCCTCCCTGAGCGACGTCATCCTTACCGCCACCGCCACCTCCGAGTGCCTTCGCGGCGACGCCGACCAGACGGCCGGCCTTCAGGCCACGATCGCGTCCCACCTCGTTGACCGCGGCCACGACGACCGGCCGGTCATTGGGGACACCGGCGACGACGACGACCGCAGCGCGGTCGCTCGGGAACCGGCCGCGCACGTCGAGTGCGAGTTTACGCAGATCATCAGGAGATGTTCCATCAGGCGCACGGTGCGTCACAACGGAGACTCCATGCAGATCACGGGCGTTTCCCGCCATCTCCCCCGCACCGGCGAGCGCCTGGGCCGAGCGCAACGTGGCCAGTTCCTTCTCCGCGGAGCGCAACCGGGTGACGATGCCCTCGACGCGTTCGGGGAGCTCTTCCCTGCGCGCCTTGAGCTGCTCCGACAACTGGGCGACGAGCACGCTCTCCCTGGCCAGGAAGCGGAACGCGTCGAGGCCGACCAGGGCCTCCACGCGGCGCACCCCCGCACCGATCGAGGCCTCACCCAGCACCTTGACCAGGCCCAGCTGCCCGGAGCTGGCGACGTGGGTGCCACCGCAGAGCTCACGGGAGTACTCACCGACCTCGACGATGCGGACGGTGTCGCCGTACTTCTCACCGAACAGGGCCAGCGCGCCCATCGCGCGGGCCTCGGCCTGGGAGGTGTGGAAGGCGTTGACCCGCAGGTCGTTGATCAGGACCGCGTTGACCTCATCCTCGACATCGCGCAACACGCTGGGCGACACGGCGCCCGCGGCGGTGAAGTCGAAGCGGAAGCGGCCCGGCGAGTTCTCGGAACCGGCCTGCGCCGCGGTCTCGCCCAGCGCGTTGCGGAAGCCCCGGTGCACCAGGTGGGTGGCGGTGTGGCTGCGGGAGATGGCCCGGCGCCGCTCGACGTCGATCTCGGCCTGGGCCGTCTCGCCCACCCGGATCTCCCCGGTACGGACCTTGCCCCGGTGCACGACGAGGCCGGCGACCGGGGACTGCACGTCCACGATCTCCACCTCGGCCCCGCCGGTGCGGATGAGGCCCTGGTCGGAGAGCTGGCCACCGCCCTCGGCGTAGAACGGGGTGCGGCTCAGCACGACCTCGACCGTCGTACCCGCGCCCGCCGCGGCGACGGAGGCGCCGTCGACGAGGAGGCCGGCGACCTCGGCCTCGGCCGTCACGTGGTCGTAGCCGAGGAACTCGACCTTGCCGGCCTTCTCCAGGAGCTGGCCGAAGACCGAGATGTCGGCGTTGCCGGTCTTCTTGGAGGCGGCGTCGGCCTTGGCCCGGTCGCGCTGCTCCTTCATCAGCCGGCGGAAGCCCTCCTCGTCGACCTGCAGCCCCTGCTCGGAGGCCATCTCCAGGGTCAGGTCGATCGGGAAGCCGTAGGTGTCGTGGAGCTGGAAGGCCTGGTCGGCCGCGAGCGTGCCCCGCCCCTTGCGCTTGGTCTCCTCGGCCGCCACGTCGAAGATCGCGGTGCCGGTGCGGAGGGTGCCGAGGAAGGACCCCTCCTCCGCGTCGATGACGCCGTGGATCTGCGGGGCGTCGGCCTTGAGCTCCGCGTACTGCCGGCCCATGACATCGATGGTCACCGCGGTGAGCTCGTGCATGTAGCGCTCCTCGCCCGCGCCGAGCAGGCGCAGGTTACGGATGGCACGGCGCAGGATGCGGCGGAGCACGTATCCCCGGCCCTCGTTGGAGGGCAGCACCCCGTCGGCCACGAGCATCACGCCGGTCCTGACGTGGTCGGCGATGACCCGCAGCGAGACGTCGGCGCGCTCGTCGCGGCCGTAACGCGTCTTGGTGAGCTCCGCGGCCCGGTCAAGGATCTTGTACGTGGTGTCGATCTCGTAGATGTTGTCGACGCCCTGCAGGATCGCCGCCATGCGCTCCAGGCCCATGCCCGTGTCGACGCTCTTGGCCGGCAGCTCGCCGACGATGTCGAAGTCCACCTTGCTGCGGACCGCACCGAGCTGGAACTGCATGAAGACGTTGTTCCACACCTCGAGGTAGCGGTTCTCGTCGACGATCGGGCCGCCCTCGCGCCCGTACTCGGCACCGCGGTCGTAGTAGATCTCGCTGCACGGCCCGCCAGGACCCGGCACGCCCATGTGCCAGTAGTTGTCCGCCAGGTCACGGCGCTGGATGCGCTCCAGCGGCACTCCGGCCTTCCTGTGCCAGATGTCGGCGGCCTCGTCGTCGTCGAGGTAGACGGTGACCCAGAGGCGGTCCTCGGGGAAGCCGAACCCACCCTCGGACTCGGGCTTGGTCAGCAGCTCCCAGGCGAACGGGATCGCCTGCTCCTTGAAGTAGTCGCCGAAGGAGAAGTTTCCGAGCATCTGGAAGAAGCTGGCGTGCCTGGTCGTCTTGCCGACCTCGTCGATGTCGAGGGTCCTGACGACCTTCTGCGCGCTGGTGGCCCGCTTGTAGGGCGGCTTCTGCTGGCCCAGGAAGTAGGGCTTGAAGGGCACCATGCCCGCGTTGACCAGAAGCAGTGTCGGGTCCTCGGCGATGAGGCTGGCCGAGGGCACAACGGTGTGCCCACGCTCCTCGAAGAAGCGCAGGAAGCGGCGGGCGATCTCTGCCGACTCCATGTCAGCGGCCATCCTTTACGTTGGAGTGATAGGGGTTTTCCACAGTGTCGAGCCCGAACCTGGATCGCAACTCGGTTTCCCGCTCGGCCGCGCCCCGCAGGGCGTCCTCCGCGAGATCCCGCGCCTGCTCCAGGACCCCGCCCGCGTTCCGAACGGCCCGGCGGGCCAGATGGTTCGGGTGCAGTGCCTGAAGCTTACGCATGACCCACAGCGCGCCGAACGCGCCCAGGCCCATGTAGAACAGCCTGCGGATCATCTCCGCCGCCTTTCCAGCGCCTGCGCGGCGGGCCTGGCGCGCCTGCGGGCACCCACGGCCCGGCGGACACCGTGGGTGAGGGCCGCGACCTTGATCAGCGGCCCGGTGACCAGGTTCTGGGTGACGTCGCTGACCTTGGCCACGTGCCCGCTGACCTGCTTGACGTCCCTGGTGATCGCCTCGATGGCGACCAGCTGACGGTTGGTCTCGCCGACGGCGGCCGACACGTCCTCCAGCAGCGGCACGACGCGGTCGCCCAGCTGGGAGACCATCTTGGTGGTCTCGGTGAGCAGGCGGGCCAGCCTGACCATGACGACGGCCATGAAACAGACCAGGATCGCCCAGGCCATCGCGACGATCAGCCCCGCGACCTCTCCTGCGGTAAGCATGTGCGGACCCGTCCCCTCATAGGTGACCCCGGCCATGGTCGGGTGGATTGGCAAAACCCTATCGTGCCCGATATCACTCATCCTCACTTACCGCGCGCGACCGGACCACGCCTTCGGGGCCGGCCGGTCCTTTCGGGGAAGGCCCGCCTCCGAAGGACCCTGGCGCTCTTCGGACCGCACGGGGTTCACGGTGCCTCCGCGCCCGCGGCCGCGCCCGGCCCGCCCTCCGTACCGTACGGGGAGCGCACGGTCCGCGGGCCGTACCCGAAGGCGTCCACGCACAGCTGCGCGAACCGGTCGACCCCGGGGAGCATGAGGGCCCAGCCGGCCAGCGCCCAGCCGAGGTGGATATGGGTGAGGACGTACGCCATCGCGGCCACGCCCTGGAAAACCCGCCCGTCCGCGCGCTCGTAGCTGATCCGGCGCGGCCCCGAGGGGTGCTCCTCGGCGGCCAGCACCCGCAGCCCCGCGGGCCGCCTGCGGACGATCCATCTCCCCACTGCCGAGCACGCGACGCAGCCGCCTGACACGTACACCGAGGCCGGCGGCATGACGGGCCGCAGGCGCGGCACCCATGGACGGACGGCCCGCCGGTAGGCCGCCCACTCCTCGCCGAAACGGCCGGTGAGCTGCTCCCCCTCGTGCCAGGCCGCCAGACCGGCGCCGTAGGCGAGGACGACCGGCACCGCGGCGAGGAACCGCGGGTCGAGGAGGCCGAGGACGAGACAGGTCCCGGCCATCGAGACCTGCATCGGGTTTCGCACATATCCGTAGGGGCCGCCGGTCACCAGCTTTCTGGGCGGGTCGTACGGCAGCGGCGTGCCGCCTCCGAAGATCGCGAACTCGCGTACCGCGGCCACGCCGAGCAGCAGCGGCACGGCGAGCGCCTGGACAAGGAGGCCGAGCACCCAGCCCGGTTGCCGCCAGACCTCGGTCAGCGCGACGGGCAGGACCACTCCGAGACCGCCCGCGAGAACCACCTGCAGCAGGGAGCGGGTGGGCAGCCTGAGGTCTCGCACAACCCCTGGGGATCGCTCCTTGCCCCGGAGAGTCATCGAGCGCGCTTCCGGGAGGGTGCCGATACCCAGGGAGCGGCGCGGGGTGAAGGTGATCTCCCGCTGGTCACCGCCCCTCAGCCCCGATCCCTCGGCGCGCACCGGGGAAGGAAAGCCCAGAGGCCGATGTCGCTCCGCGACCTGGCCTACGCGGCGATCACCTTCTACCTGGGCGTCAACCTGTTCACCGGAATTGCAGCGTGGAAGCCCCGTCGTTCGCGGCGGGGAGGAAACGCGGAAAACGGTGCCGTCCGGTAGCGGTGAGTGACAGACTCGGTGCGTGCTGGTGACGGAGATGCTGAAACTCGCGCCCTCACCTGAACAGGGGCGGGCGCTGCTGGCGACGATGCGCGCGTGCAACGCCGCCGCCACTAGGGCAGCCGAGATCGCTTTTGCCCACCGCACCGCGAACAAGCTCGTACTGCAGAAGCTCGTCTACGCCGACCTGCGCCAGGAGTTCGGGCTGTCGGCGCAAATGGCCGTCCGCTCCATCGCCAAGGCCTGCCAGGCCTACAAGCGCGACAAGACCATCAAGCCGGTCTTCCGCCAGCTGGGGGCGGTCGCCTACGACCCGCGCATCCTCACCTGGAAAGGCCCAGATTCGATCAGTCTCCTCACCTTGAGCGGCCGGGTCGTCGTGCCCGTTCTCTACCGGGGGCGGTGGCTGAACAGTGCAGGAGCGACCCTGCGGGGGCAGGCGGATCTCGTCTATCGCGACGGCGTGTTCTTCCTCTCCGTGGTCGTCGAGGTGCCCGCTCCACCCTCGGGGGAGGAGCCGAGGGAGTGGCTGGGGGTGGATCTGGGCATCGTCAACCTCGCCACCGACTCCACGGGTGAGTCCTACAGCGGCAAGGGGGTACGGGCGGTGCGGCGGCGTAACGCCCGCCTACGGGCCCGCCTCCAGGCCAAGGGCACGAAATCCGCCAAGCGGCTGCTGAAGAGGCGCCGCCGTAAGGAGTCGCGGTTTGCCCGCGACGTCAACCACGTCATCTCCAAACAACTGGTCGGCAAGGCCAAAGACACCCGCGCCGGGATCGCCCTGGAAGACCTTCAAGGCATTCGGGACCGGGTCACGGTTCGTAAGGCTCAGCGTGCCGACCTGAACTCCTGGGGTTTTCATCAACTGCGCACGTTCGTGGCGTACAAGGCCGCCCTGGCCGGGGTGGTCGTACGGCTGGTGGACCCGCGCAACACCTCCCGTACCTGCCCAGGCTGCGGTCACATCGACAAACGGAACCGTCCTACCCGGGATGGGTTCCGGTGTGTTTCGTGCGGGCTCGCTGGCCCGGCGGACTACTTCGCGGCGATCAACATCGGTCGCCGGGCAGTGCGTCACGCTGCCGACGACGCGGCCTGAACCGTCGAATCCATCGACGGCAAGGAGCTGCAAGCTCGGCCCCCTCGGGGCCGAGAAGCTGACCCATCTCGACGCCGACCGCTCGCGCACCGAGGCCCTGTTCAACCTGGCCGGACGGGTCGCCCCACGCGCCAGGCTGCTGACCATGCGCTTCCCGCGCCGGCGCGCCCCGCTCGCGGAGCGGGGCCGCCCGGCGGGGTGAGCCCTCGGGCCTGAGCCGGGCAGTGGGAGCGGGACGACCCGCGAGATCGTACGTGGCGGCGTGCTGGGGGCCGGGCGAGCGGTACGGCGGGTCACTCTCCGCGCAGGAAGGTGCGGATCCTGGACCAGCGGTCGGCGAAGCCCGCCTCGGCGCCGTGCCGGGTGGGCCGGTAGTAGCGCCGGTCCCTGAGCTCCTCGGGCGCGTACTCCTGACGGACCAGGCCATGCTCGAAGTCGTGGGGGTACTTGTAGCCCTTGCCGTGGCCGAGCTTCTTGGCTCCCGGGTAGTGGGCGTCACGCAGATGGTCGGGGACATGGCCGATGTTGCCGCGCCGCACGTCCTCGGCGGCCGCGCCGATGGCATTGATCACCGCGTTGGACTTGGGGGCCAGCGCGCAGTGGATGACCGCCTGGGCCAGGTTGAGCCGCCCCTCCGGCAGGCCGATGAACTCCACCGCCTGGGCCGCGGCCACCGCGACCTGCAGGCAGGTGGGATCGGCCATGCCGACGTCCTCGGAGGCGAAGATGACGATCCTGCGGGCGATGAACCGAGGGTCCTCACCCGCCTCGACCATCCGGGCGAGGTAGTGCAGCGCGGCGTCGGCGTCGGAGCCCCGCATGCTCTTGATGAAACCGCTGATCACGTCGTAGTGCTGGTCGCCTTGACGGTCGTAGCGCACGGCCGCCTTGTCCACCGCCCGCTCCACCACCTCGACGGTGACCTCACCGTCGGCGGCGATCAGCGCGGCGGCCTCCAGGTAGGTGAGCGACCTGCGGGCGTCGCCGCCGGCCAGCCGCACCAGATGCTCGGCGGCCTCGGGCGCCAGGCGCACCCTTCCCTCCAGACCACGCGGGTCGGCGACGGCGCGCTCCAGCACCACCCGGATGTCGTCTTCCGACAGCGACTCCAGGGTCAGCAGCAGCGAGCGCGACAGCAGGGGCGAGATGACGGAGAAGAAGGGGTTCTCCGTGGTGGCGCCGATGAAGGTGACCCAGCGGTTCTCCACGGCGGGCAGCAGGGCGTCCTGCTGCGCCTTGTTGAAACGGTGCACCTCGTCGACGAACAGGACGGTCTGGCGACCGGACATGCCCAGCTCTCGCCGGGCCTGCTCGATGGCCGCACGGACCTCCTTGACACCCGCCGACACCGCGGAGACCTCCACGAAGCGGCGTTTGGTGACACCCGCCACCACGTAGGCGAGGGTGGTCTTGCCGGTGCCCGGCGGGCCCCAGAGGAAGAGCGACATCGGCGCCTCAGCCTCGACGAGGCGGCGCAGCGGCGTACCGGAGCCCAGCAGGTGCCGCTGGCCGATCACCTCGTCCAGGCTCCTGGGGCGCATCCGCACCGCCAGGGGCTCCTGGCCGCGATGGGCCTCCTCCGCCGCCGAATCGAACAGGCTGTCCACTCCTGAGACAGTACCGCTGCCCGGCTACGCCTCAGTTCGCCCAGACGGTGACGGCCCCGCTGTGCCCGGCCCGCACCACGTAGTAGAGCGCGACGGCGGCCAGGACCACGGTCAGCGCCGAGACGGCCAGCCCCGCCCGACGGCCGAACCGGTCACCGCGCGAGACGTGGACGAGAGCCAGCGACATCACCCCGAGGGCGAGGGTGACGAGCAGCAGGGGGATGCTGAAGCTCGCGTGCTCGGCTATGCGTTCACCGACCTGCCCGCCCGCGGAGGCGAAACGGCCCTCCTCCAGCGACTCCCCGCTCTCCCGTGCCACGAAGACGCTCACCGGCACGATCGGGGCGAGCCCGACCACCGCCCAGGTGAGCACGGGCCGGGTACGGGGCAGCAGCGCGTACACGGCGGCGAGCACCGCCAGGAGCGGGGTCAGGACCACGGCGGCGTGGACGACCAGGGGGTGGAGGGGCAGACCGAGGATCTCGTCGAACATGGAGCGCTCCGGTGGTGCGTGGCTCGTCATCAGCAAGTACGGATCCCACCATGAACGGGTTATGGAGAGTGTGAAGAGATCCCGGTCTTTCCCCTCTGTCCCCATCCGGTGAATTCCGCCACTTACGTGCAGCACACCTTAGGGCCGGTACGCTTTCCGCCAGTCCGTAGTCATGTAACAGTAATCCTGGAGGACATAGCGGTGAGCGCCGAGGACCGCCAGAGCCAGTTGGCTCGGGAGCACAAGGAGCGGCAGGCGAAACGTGCTGAGCAGCAGAAGAGCACGTCGAAGCGGAACGCCGTCATCGGAGCGGTCATCGCGGTGGTCGTCGTCGCGGGAGGCCTGTTCGCCGGGGTGAGGCTCCTCGGCGGTGACGGCAAGAATGTCCAGGCCGCCGCGACGCCCGATGCGAGCAGCACACCGTCCGAGGACGCCGTCGCGACGCCCGAGCCGAGCAGCACGGCCCCCCCGGCCCCCGTGACCTGTTCCTACCGCAAGGACACCAGCGGCAGCCCGATGAAGAACGTGGGCAGGCCGCCGGCCAAGCCCAACCTGAAGTTGAAGACCATGACGATCACCACCAACCACGGTGACGTCGTGATCGACCTGGCGACCGCGCAGGCTCCCTGCACGGTCAACTCCTTCGCCTTCCTGGCCAGGAAGCACTTCTTCGACAACACCAAGTGCCACCGCCTGGCCACCCCGGAGAACTCCGGCCTGGGCCTGCTGCAGTGCGGTGACCCGCAGGCCAAGGCCGACGGCAAGAACCCCACCGACGGTCAGGGCAGCTCGGGCTACGTCTACGACAGCGAGAACCTCGGCGGGATCCCGTACACCAAGGGCACGGTCGCGGTGGCCCAGGCGGTCGACGCCGTCAACCAGAACGGCAGCCAGTTCTGGATCTCGCTGGCCGACGAGACCGACCAGGTGGAGAAGGCCTACACCCCCTTCGGCGTCGTCTCCCAGGGCATGGAGATCCTCGAAAAGATCTACAAGGGCGGCTGGATCACCAACCCCGACGACATCACCGGCGACGGCGGCTCCAACGCTCCCAAGATCCCGGTGATCATCAAGACCGTACGGCTCTCCTAGCCGGATCCGCGGCGGCCCGCCGCCCGCGAGACGCCCCGGTGGTCATCCGACCGCCGGGGCGTCTTGCGGTATCACCCCCGTACGACTCGGGGCGAGGCCGCCCGCCCGGGAGCCGGGACGCCGGAGCGGCCGGGTAAGGGACGTGGGGCCCGCTCCGTCGGGGAAGGCCCGGTCCCCTCCGCCCGGCCGCGCAGGATGCCCGACAGGCCCGCGGAGAGCACCACCGGGGCCACGTGCCCCAGGCGCGCCGAGGGCCCCCGGAACGTCGTCCGGGGGCCCTCGGTCACTCCTGGTGCGGACCTCGGATCAGGCGTCGGCCTTGGGCCTGCTGTCGACGCCGGCCTCCTTGCGCTGCTCCGCCGTGATCGGGGTGGGCGCGCCGGTCAGCGGGTCGAAGCCCGAGGCCGTCTTCGGGAAGGCGATGACGTCGCGGATGGAGTCACCTCTCGCCAGGAGCATGCAGATCCGGTCCCAGCCGTAGGCGATGCCGCCGTGCGGCGGCGGGCCGTACTTGAACGCCTCCAGCAGGAAGCCGAACTTGTTCTCCGCCTCCTCCTTGGAGATGCCGAGCACGTCGAAGACGCGCTGCTGCATCTCGGCACGGTGGATCCGGATCGAGCCGCCACCGATCTCCATACCGTTGCAGACCATGTCGTAGGCGTAGGCCAGGGCCTCGCCGGGGTGGTCCTGGAAGTTGTCCGCCCACTCGGGCTTGGGACCGGTGAAGGGGTGGTGCACCGCGGTCCAGCCGCCCTCGCCGTCCTCCTCGAACATGGGGGCGTCGACGATCCACAGGAAGTTCCACACCGACTCGTCGATCAGGTCGCAGCGACGGCCGATCTCCAGCCGGGCCGCGCCGAGCAGGTCGCGGGAGGCGGAGGCCGCACCGGCCGCGAAGAAGATCGCGTCACCGGGCTCGGCCCCCACCTTGGCGGCCAGGCCGGCCGCCTCGGTCTCCGACAGGTTCTTGGCGACGGGCCCGCCGAGCGTGCCGTCCTCCCCGACGAGCACGTAGGCCAGGCCCTTGGCGCCGCGCGACCTGGCCCACTCCTGCCAGCCGTCCAGCTCCTTGCGGGTCTGCGAGGCACCGCCCGGCATGACCACCGCGCCCACGTACGGCGCCTGGAACACGCGGAAGGTGGTGTCGGCGAAGAACTCCGTCATCTCGACGAGTTCCTGGCCGAAGCGCAGGTCGGGCTTGTCGGAGCCGTAGCGGGCCATGGCGTCGCGGTAGGTCATCCGGGGCAGCGGCACCGGCAGGTCGTAGCCGACCGTCTCCTTCCAGATGCGCCCGATCAGCACCTCGCCCAGGGCGATGACGTCGTCCTGGTCCACGAAGGACATCTCGACGTCGATCTGGGTGAACTCCGGCTGCCGGTCGGCGCGCAGGTCCTCGTCGCGGTAGCACTTGGCGAGCTGGTAGTAGCGCTCAAGCCCGGCGACCTGGAGAAGCTGCTTGAACAGCTGGGGCGACTGGGGCAGGGCGTACCAGCTGCCCGGCTGGAGCCGGACCGGGACGAGGAAGTCGCGGGCGCCCTCGGGGGTCGAACGGGTCAGCGTCGGAGTCTCGACGTAGACGAACCCGTGCTCGTTCATCACCTCGTGGGCGAGGTAGGTGGCCTTGGAACGGGTGCGCATGGCGTGCGCGACCTGATGGCGGCGGATGTCGAGGTAGCGGTACTTGAGCCTGGCCTCCTCCGAGATGCCGGCCGCGCCTTCAATGGGGAACGGCAGCGGGGCGGACTCGCTGAGCACCTCGACCTCGGAGGCGACGACCTCGATCGCACCGGTCGGCAGGTCGGGGTTCTCGTTGCCCTCGGGGCGGACCCGCACCTGCCCGACGACCTTGACGCAGTATTCGGCGCGCAGGCCGTGGGCGTCGTCCTCCTCGCGGAAGACCACCTGGGCGGAGCCGGAGGCGTCACGCAGGTCGATGAAGACCACGCCGCCGTGGTCGCGGCGTCGCCCCACCCATCCGGCGAGCGTCACCTGCTGCCCGGCGTGCTCCTCGCGCAGTGATCCCGCTTCGTGCGTGCGGATCATTTGTCCAGTCTCTCCTTCAACGTCGTGACGATCTCAGCGAGTGGTACGGCGGTCTGCTCTCCGCTGACCAGGTCCTTGACCTGCGCGGTCCCCGCGGCGATATCACGCTCGCCGAGGATCACCGCGTGGCTCGCCCCCGAGCGGTCGGCGCCCTTCATGGCGCCCTTGACACCCTTGCCGCCGAACGACATGTCGGCGGCCAGGCCCGCCCGGCGCAACTCGGTGACAAGAAGGAACATCCGGCGGCGCGCCTCCTCACCCAGCGGCACACCGTACACCTGTACGCGCGCCTGTTCGCCGTCGCCCGCGAACAGGCCCTCGGCCTCCATGGCCAGGACCGTGCGGTCGACGCCGAGCGCCCAGCCGACGCTGGGCAGGGCGGGACCGCCGAGCATCTCGCTCAGCCCGTCGTAGCGGCCCCCGCCGCCGACCGCGGACTGGGAGCCGAGCCCGTCGTGGACGAACTCGAACGTGGTCCGCGTGTAGTAGTCGAGGCCGCGGACCAGCCGGGGGTCGTCGGTGTAGGCCACGCCGGAGGCGGTCAGCAGCGAGCGGACCTCCTCGTGATAGGCCTTGCACGCCCCGCACAGGTGGTCGACGATCAGCGGCGCGCCGGCCAGCCGCTCCTGCACCTCGGGGCGCTTGTCGTCGAGCACGCGCAGCGGGTTGATCTCGATCCGCTGCCGGGTGGGCTCGTCGAGGTCGAGGCCGCGCAGGAAGTCCTGGAGCGCGGCCCGGTAGACGGGGCGGCACTCCCTGTCACCCAGCGTGTTGATCAGCAGCCGGACCCCGGTGAGCCCCAGCGCGGCGTAGCCGTCGACGGCCAGCAGGATCAGCTCGGCGTCGAGCGCCGGGTCCTCGGAGCCCAGCGCCTCGGCGCCGACCTGCCAGAAGTGGCGGTAGCGGCCCTTCTGCGCCCGCTCGTAGCGGAACTGGCTGCCCGAGTACCAGAGCTTCACCGGAAGCTGCCCGTTGTGCAGGCCGTGCTGGAGGACCGCGCGCACCACCGAGGCGGTGCCCTCCGGGCGCAGCGTGATGGAGCGCCCGCCCTTGTCCTCGAAGGTGTACATCTCCTTGGAGACGATGTCCGTCGACTCACCGACGCCGCGCACGAACAGCGCGGTGTCCTCGAAGACCGGCGTCTCGATGTAGCCGTAACCCGCCCGGCGGGCGGGGGCGGTCAGCGCCTCGCGTACGGCGAGCGCCCGCTCCGAACGCGGTGGGAGCCAGTCGAAGGTGCCCTTGGGCGCCTGCAAAGTCATTGTCTAAAGTCCCCTGCCGGGGCCGCGGTCGTGCCCGAGACCTGCGGGGCCTGCGCCCGCGGCCTGCTCCGCCTCCGCGAGATACGGATTGGTGGCACGCTCTTGGCCGATCGTGGTCTGTGGTCCGTGGCCGGGCAGCACCACCGTGTCCGCCGGCAGCGGCAGGCACTTGGCCGCCAGGCTGCGCAGGATGGTCGGGTAGTCGCCGCCTGGAAGATCTGTGCGGCCGATGGAGCCGGCGAAGAGCAGATCGCCCGAGAACAGCACGTCGGGGATCTCCTCGGTGCTGGGCAACCTGAAGGTCACCGACCCCCTGGTATGGCCGGGGGCGTGGTCGACGGTGAGCTCCAGGCCCGCCAGCCGCAGCACCTCGCCGTCCGCGAGCTCGCGCACGTCGTCCGGCTCGGTGAAGGTCAGTCCCCCGAACAGTTGCTGTTTCGCGGACAGCGACATCCCCTTGCCGGGATCGGACAGCAGCGCGCGGTCTTCGGGATGGATCCACGCGGGGACGTCACGCGCGCCGCAGACCGGGGCGACCGACCACATGTGGTCGAGGTGCCCGTGGGTGACCAGCACCGCGACCGGTTTGAGCCTGTGCTCGCGCAGCAGGTCATCGAGGTCGCCGACGGCGTTCTGGCCGGGATCGACGACCACGCACTCCTCGCCCGCGGCGGGAGCGACGACGTAACAGTTGGTCTGGAAGGACCCTGCGGGAAAGCCGGCGATGAGCATCTGCCTCAGCTGATCTCGTCAAGAATGCGGATGGGAATGTAACCGAAGGGTACCGGTGCGGGTCGGCGGGCTGCGAACCATTACCCATTGGCCGATACGATTCGCCCACCTCATTAAGTACGACTCGGCACTCGGGAGGGCGAAGCGGTGAGCGGCAGGGAGCGCCAGAAGCAGTTGGCGCGCGAGCACTACGAGCGGCAGACGAAGCGGCGCATCGAACGTGAGGCCAAGGTCGCCAGGGCCAAGCGCATCGCACTCATCGGCACCAGTGTGGTCGGTGTGCTGGCCGTGGCGGGTGTGATCGTCGCGACCAACGTGTTCGGGGGTTCCGACACGACGGCGACCGCCGATCCGGCACCCTCGGGGAACCCTTCGGAGACGGCCTCCGCGGACGCCGGCGCGCAGCCGACGGCCTTCGACGCGGCCAGCGGCACCTGCGGCTACGTCGCCTCGGAAGGCGGCACGACCAAGGACGTGGGCCTGCCTCCGGCGAAGGTCGACAAGACTCCCACGATGATGACCCTGAAGACCAACCAGGGCGACATCGTCATCAAGGTGTCGGCCGACAAGACGCCGTGCACCGTCAACTCCTTCGCCTTCCTGGCGCAGAAGAAGTACTTTGACGGCTCCAAGTGTCACCGGCTGGGCTCCGACCAGTTCCCGATGCTGCAGTGCGGCGACCCGCTGGCCAAGGCCGACGGCAAGAACCCCACCGACGGTCAGGGTGGCCCGGGCTACCGCTTCGTCAACGAGAACCTGGAGGGCGCCAAGTACACACGCGGCGTCGTGGCCATGGCCAACAGCGGCCCCGACACCAACGGCAGCCAGTTCTTCCTCGTGTACGGCGACGCCCCACTGACACCGGACTACACACCCTTCGGTACGGTCACCAAGGGCCTGGAGATCCTCGACAAGGTGAACAAGGCGGGCGTCATCACTCCGGGACCTGACGGCACCGGGGCACCGAAGGAAACCCTCGAAATCAAAGACGTGACAATGTCCAGCAAGAGCTGACGTAATACATACAAGGGGCGGTAAGTCCCGAAAGGCTGATGAAAGTGCGGGAGGACACGGTGAGCACCGACCCGTGGGGCCGGGTAGACGACGACGGCACCGTCTACGTACGTACGGCTGAGGGAGAACGGGCCGTCGGGTCCTGGCAGGCCGGCGAACCGGAAGAGGCACTCGCCTACTTCCATCGCAAGTTCGACGAGCTGGCCGGGCAGGTCACCCTGCTCGAACAGCGGGTCCGCGGCACCGATCTGCCGCCCGCCCAGGCGGAGGCGACCATCGTCAAGCTCCGTGAGGCGATCACCGACGCGCACGCGGTCGGCGACCTCGACGCGCTGCTGAACCGCCTCAACACCCTCACGGAGCTGGTCGCCCAGCGCCGGGAGGAGGTCAAGGCCGCTCGCGACGTGGCCAGGGCCGAGGCCAAGGGCGTCAAGGAGCGGATCGTCGCCGAGGCCGAGCGCATCGCCGACGACACCACCCACTGGAAGACCGGTGGCGAGCGGCTGCGCCAGCTGATCGAGGAGTGGAAGGCCGCCGAGCGCATCGACCGGGTGACCGAGGCGGCGTTGTGGAAGCGCCTGTCGGCGGCCCGCACGGCCTTCGCCAAGCGGCGCAAGGCCTATTTCGCGGGGCTGGACGAGCAGCGCGAGGGCGTGCGCTCCGCCAAGGAGCGCATCGTGGCCGAGGCCGAGGCGCTGGCCTCGTCCACCGACTGGGGTTCCACCGCGTCGGCCTACCGCGAGCTGATGCAGGAGTGGAAGTCCGCAGGCCGGGCCTCCCGGGAGGTCGAGGACGAGCTCTGGGGCCGTTTCAAGGGCGCCCAGGACCAGTTCTTCCAGGCGCGTTCGGCCGTCTTCGCCGAGCGCGACGCCTCACTGGCGGCCAACGCCGAGGTCAAGGAGCAACTCCTGACCGAGGCCGAGAAGATCCTCCCGGTCACCGACGCCCGTGCGGCCAGGAGCGCCCTGCGCGGCGTCCTGGAGCGCTGGGAGGCCGCGGGCCCGGTCCCGCGCGAGCAGCGCGACCGGCTGGAGGGTGGCCTGCGCAAGATCGACGACGCGGTCCGCAAGGCCGAGGAGGCGGAGTGGAAGCGCTCCAACCCCGAGGCACGCGCCCGCGCCCAGAACACGGTCGACCAGCTGCGCAAGTCGATCGCGCAGTTGGAGGGCCGCCTGGCCAAGGCCAGGGACGCGGGCAGGGACAAGGACGTCAAGGACACCGAGGAGGCCCTGGCCGCCCGCCGTTCCTGGCTGGAGGAGGCCGAGCGCACGCTCGCCGAGTTCTCCTGACCCCTTTCGCCAGCGGCTGACGCGATCTGAAGGACCGACAGGGCCGCGGAGGGCTCCCCGACCGGGGAGCGTCCTCCGCGGCCCTGGCGTTCGCGATGGGGCGTCGGCCTCCCCTGCTCGGAGATTCCGAGGGCGCCCGACGCTCAGGAACCGGCGCCGCTGACCCGGTAGACGTCGTAGACGCCCTGGATGTTGCGGACGGCCTTCAGGACGTGCCCCAGATGCTTGGGGTCGCCCATCTCGAAGGTGAACTTGCTGATCGCCACCCTGTCCCTGGACGTCGTCACCGACGCCGACAGGATGTTGACGTGCTGGTCGGAGAGCGTGCGGGTCACGTCGGAGAGCAGGCGCGGCCGATCGAGCGCCTCGACCTGCAGCGCGACCAGGAACACCGAGTCGTCCGCGGCGGACCAGGCGACCTCGACCAGGCGGTCGGGCTCGGACTTGAGCTGATCCATGTTGGGACAGTTGGTGCGGTGCACCGACACACCATGCCCGCGGGTGACGAAACCGACGATCTCATCGCCGGGCACGGGAGTGCAGCATCGCGACAGACGGACCCAGACGTCGGAGTCACCCGCGACGACCACTCCGGCACCGCCACTGCCCCGGGGACGGCCGCGCAGCTTGGTCGGCACTGAGGCCTCGGCGATGTCCTCTTCCGCGCCGTCCACTCCTCCGATGGACGTCACGAGCTTCTGCACGACCGCCTGCGCGGCGATGTGGCCCTCTCCCACGGCCGCGTAGAGCGCGGAGACGTCCGGGTAGCGCAGATCCCTGGCGAGGGCCAGAAGGGACTCTCCGGACATCAGGCGCTGCAGCGGCAGGCCCTGCTTGCGCATGGCGCGGCCGATCGCCTCCTTGCCCGCCTCGATCGCGGTCTCGCGGCGCTCCTTGGAGAACCACTGCCGGATCTTGTTACGGGCCCGTCCCGACTTGACGAACTTCAGCCAGTCACGCGAGGGGCCCGCGTCGGGCGACTTGGAGGTGAAGATCTCCACCGTGTCGCCGTTGCCCAGTCGCGACTCCAGGGGCACCAGGCGGCCGTTGACCCTGGCTCCGATACAACGGTGCCCCACCTCGGTGTGCACGGCGTAGGCGAAGTCGACGGGCGTCGCGTTCTCGGGCAGCGCGATGACCTGACCCCGGGGCGTGAAGACGTAGACCTCCGAGACCGACAGGTCGAACCTGAGCGACTCCAGGAACTCCCCCGGGTCGGCGGTCTCCTTCTGCCAGTCGAGGAGCTGGCGCAGCCACGCCATGTCGCTGGCGGGCTTCAGCTTCGCCCCCGGAGGACCGGAGGTGGTCATGTCCTCCTTGTACTTCCAGTGCGCCGCCACGCCGTACTCGGCCCTGTGGTGCATCCCGTGGGTGCGGATCTGCAGCTCCACCGGCTTGCCCTCCGGGCCGATGACCGTGGTGTGCAGCGACTGGTACATGTTGAACTTGGGCATCGCGATGTAGTCCTTGAACCGGCCGGGCACCGGGTTCCATCGCGCGTGAATCGTTCCGAGTGCCGCGTAGCAGTCGCGGACCGTGTCGACCAGCACCCGGATGCCGACCAGGTCGTAGATGTCGTCGAAGGCGACGTCCCTGGCGATCATCTTCTGGTAGACGGAGTAGTAGTGCTTGGGGCGGCCCTTGACGGCCGCGCGGATCTTGGCGTCACGCAGGTCGCCGGAGACCTTCTCGATGACCTCCTGCAGGAACAGGTCCCTGCGCGGGGCCCGTTCCGAGACCATCCGGGCGATCTCGTCGTAGCGCTTGGGGTAGAGCATGGCGAACGCGAGGTCCTCCAGCTCCCACTTGATGGTGTTCATGCCCAGCCGGTGGGCGAGCGGCGCGAAGATCTCCAGCGTCTCGCGGGACTTCTGGTGCCGCTTGTGCTCGGGCAGGTAGCGCATGGTACGCATGTTGTGCAGCCGGTCGGCGAGCTTGATCACCAGCACCCGGATGTCCCGGGACATCGCCACGACCATCTTGCGTACGGTCTCGGCCTCGGCCGCGGCGCCGAACTTGACCTTGTCGAGCTTGGTGACGCCGTCGACCAGCAGTGCGATGTTGTCGCCGAAGTCCGAGCGCAGCTCGTCCAGGCCGTAGGCGGTGTCCTCGACGGTGTCGTGCAGCAGCGCGGCGCACAGCGTCTCGTCGTCGGTGCCGAGCTCGGCCAGGATCGTCGCCACCGCCAGCGGGTGGGTGATGTACGGGTCACCGCTTTTGCGCTTCTGGTCGCGGTGGTGATAGGCCGCCACGTCGTAGGCGCGCTCGATGAGCCGCAGATCCGCCTTCGGATGGGTAGCGCGGACCGTGCGGAACAGCGGCTCCAGAACCGGATTCATGCCGCCACCCCATTGCCCCCCAAAACGTGCGAGCCTTCGCCTTACCGCCGGCTTCTCCTCGACGGCTCCGGACATGACGGAACCGGCGTCGCCTGCTGGGACGGCCATCTCGGGACCGCCACCGTTGGCGGTCGTGTCGGGGACGACCACATCACGGGGCACTCAGACTCCTCACGTTCGAGTCCAGATCCCTCAGTGTATCCAGACGGGGTTGTGTGCTTTTGTCCGCGGGGTCGATCAAACGACGACGAGGGAGTGCAACTCGACGTCGGTCAGGCGCTCGCGACCCTTGAGGAAGGCCAGCTCCATGAGCACGGCGAGGCCGACGACCTCGGCACCCGCCTCGCGGACCAGCTCCACCGCCGCGCGCGCCGTCCCCCCCGTGGCGAGCACGTCGTCGACGATGAGGACGCGCTCTCCGGGGATGAAGGCGTCCCGGTGAACCTCGATGATGGCGGAGCCGTACTCCAGATCGTAGGACGCCTCAAGCGTCTCAGAGGGCAGTTTGCCTTTCTTCCGTACCGGGACGAAGCCCGCGCCCGCCTCGCAGGCGACCGGGGCGGCCAGGATGAACCCCCGCGCCTCGATTCCAACGATCTTGTCCACCTCGTACAGCCCGGCGAGCGCCTTGGTCACCGCGCCGAACGCCACCGGGTCGGCGAGCAGCGGGGTGATGTCCTTGAACATCACCCCGGGCTGCGGGTAGTCGGGCACGTCCCGGATGCGGTCGAGGATCAGCCTGCTCAGCTCGGTCATGGTCGGCACTCCTTGGAAAGGGGGAAGGAAAACGCCTCCGCCCCCTGGGCAGGGAGCGGAGGCGCGAACTGCTCGGAGCTTACTTCTTCTTGCGTTTGTCGCCACCGGCCGCGGCCCCGTTGGCCACGGTGGTGGCCCCGTTGGCGGCCCCGTTGGACGCTCCGGCGGTGACCGGCTGGCGCGTCGTCCTGCCCCCGGAGCCACCCCCGTGGGCGGCGAGCCTGCGGGCGATCGCCTGGTAGCGCGGCTCGCGCTCCTTCAGCGTGACCAGCAGTGGCGTCGCGACGCACAGCGAGGAGTAGGTTCCGACGATCATGCCGACGAACAGGGCCAGCGACAGGTCCTTCAGGGTACCGGCGCCGAACAGCGTGGTGCCGATGAAGAGGATCGCCGCGACCGGCAGGATCGCCACCAGGGTGGTGTTCAGCGACCGGATCAGCGTGTGGTTCAGCGCGTTGTTGGCGGCCTCGGTGTAGGTCATCTTGGAGGTCGTGCCGAGCTTGGCGGTGACCTCCTTGATCATGTCGAAGACGACGACGGCGTCGTACAGCGAGTATCCGAGGATCGTCAGGAAGCCCAGCAGGGTCGCCGGGGTGACCTCGAAGCCGGACCAGGCGTAGACACCGGCGGTGATCACCAGGTCGTGCAACAGTGCCACGACGGCCGACAGCGCCATCTTCCACTCGAAGGCCATCGTCAGGTACAGGATGATCGCCAGCATGAAGACGATCAGTCCGATGATGGCCTTGTTGGCCACCTGGCCGCCCCAGGAGGCACCGATCACCTGCAGGTTGACCTCGTTCTGCGGCAGCTTGAACTCGCCCGCCACCGCCTTCTGGACCGCGGTGACCTGCTCGGCCGGGAGGCTCTCCGTGGTGACCCGCCAGCCGTTCTGGGTCGTCTGCGCGATGACCTGGTGCACACCGGCTTCGGTGAACGTGCCGCGCACCTGCTCGATGTTGACGGACGCCGGGGCCTTGAAGGAGAAGACGGACCCGCCCTTGAACTCCACGCCCAGGTTGAGGCCGTTGAAGACCAGACCGGCGATGGAGATCGCCAGCAGGATTACGGAGAGGCTGTACCAGAGCTTCCTGCGGCCGACGAAGTCGACGTTGACCTCGCCCCGGTACAGCCGGCGCGCGATGCCGGACATCAGGCCTCCTGCGGAGCGGTCTTGGGAGCGGTGGCGGTCTCGCTCATGCGTTCGGCGTCGAGGCCGGAGAGCTTGTGACCCTTGGCGAAGAACTTCAGCCTCGCCAGCATCGCGACGAACGGCTTGGTGAACATGAACACCACCGCGATGTCGATGAGCGTGGTCAGGCCCATCGCGAAGGCGAACCCGGCCACACCGCCGACCGCCAGGAAGTACAGCACCACGGCGGCGATGAACATGACGGCGTCCGCGATGAGGATCGTCCGCCGGGCCCGGACCCAGGCGACCTCGATCGCCGTGCGCAGCGAGCGGCGGCCTTCCTTCATCTCGTCACGGATGCGCTCGAAGTAGACGATGAACGAGTCGGCGGTGATACCGATCGAGACGATCAGGCCGATGATGTGCGGCAGCGAGAGGCGGAAGCCGGCGAACGCGCCGAGCAGCACCACCGACTGGTAGGTCAGAACCGTCGCCACCAGGAGGCTCAGCACCGAGACGACGCCCAGGCCCCGGTAGTAGAGCATCGAGTAGATCACGACCAGCAGCAGGCCGATCGCGCCCGCGATGAGGCCGCCGCGCAGCTGGTCGGCGCCCAGGGTGGAGGAGACCTCGTCGATGGAGCTCTTCTCGAACTTCAGCGGGAGCGCGCCGTACTTGAGCTGGTTGGCCAGCTCGTCGGCGCTCACCTGGGTGAAGTTGCCGGAGATCTGCGCACGGCCGCCGGTGATCGGCTCCTGGATGACCGGCGCGGAGATGACCATGCCGTCGAGGACCATGGCGATCTGGTTGCGGGGGGCCTGCGAGTTGAAGGCGGTGGTGGTGACCTTCGACCACTGGTCGGGGCCCTGGCCCTTGAAGGAGAGCTGGACGAGCCACTCGCCGGTGGTCTGGTCGACGCCTGAGGACGCGCTGTCGATCGAGGTGCCGGTCACGGCCGCCTTGTCGAGGATGAACTTGGTGCTGCCGTCGGTGCTGCAGCCCACGTACTGCTTGTCCGGCGCGTCCTGTGCCCCTCGGTTCGTCTGCTTGGCGCAGTCGAGCGTCTGGAACTCCTTGAGGGCCGCCGGGTCGATCCCGGTGGGGTCGACGCCCGCCATGGGGTCCTCGGCCGCCGCCGGCGGGGCCGTCGGCGCGGCGGTGCCGTCACCCGGCTTGGAAGACTGGTCGCCGGGTTGAGCAGGCTCCGTAGAGGACTCGGAGCTTGCTCCTGGGCTTGGTTTGAGCAGCCCCGACGACAGGGCTCGCCCGGCGGGCGAGGTGCTCGTGTCGGGGGCGGCTGTCGCGGCCGGCTTCGGCACCGCGGACTCGGTGGGCTTGGGCGCCCTGGTTCCCTTGCCCCCGGAGGTGGTGGGCGAGGGGGACGGCGTCGGCGGCTGGGTGGCCAGCTCCCCGGGGGGCGGAGGCGATCCGGCCCCGATCGCCAGCACCTGGCGGAACCGCAGTTCCGCAGTGGTGCCGACCAGCTTGACGACTTCCTCCTGGCCAACTCCGGGGACGGAGATGACGATGTTGTCACCGGACTTGGCGACCTCGGCGTCGGAGATGCCGCTGCCGTTCACCCGCTCGCGGATGATGTTCACCGCCAGATCGAGACTCTCCTGGGAGGGAGCGCTTCCGTTCGGGGTGATGGGCTGCAGCGTCACTGTCGTGCCGCCGGCGAGGTCGAGGCCATATTCCGGGGTGTACGCCTTGTTGAGGAGCATCACCCCTCCCATGGCGAGAATGATCGCCAGAAGCACCAGGAGCATGCGCCCCGGTCTGCTCTGGCCGCTGGTCGGTCGGGCCACTGGTCGACTTTCGGTTATAGGGGATTGGTGGTGAACCTACTCACAGTTTCTTGCTCGCCGAGTCGCGCTCTTCGCTCTGCTGCTCGGCGGTCTCCGCGACGTCGTGGTCGACGGCCTTGACATCCTCCTCCGCATCGTCGACGGGAACCAGGACGCGGCCAATCGCCGCCTTCACCCAGCGAGTCTCCACACCGGGGGCGATCTCCAGGATCACGTCGTCGGCGTCGATGGCCACCACGGTCCCGAAAAGACCCGTCGTGGTCATGACACCGGTGCCCGGCGTAAGGCTGTTCTGCATCTTGACCTGCTCCTGCTGCCGCTTGCGCTGCGGTCGGATCAGCAGGAAGTAGAAGACCACGACCATGAGAGCGATCATGATCAGGCTTGAATAGTTGCCGCCCACAGGGCCGCTCCCTCTCTTGAGAATGACCGGCGTGAAACCGGACGTCATATACGACCACGCCGCTCAGCACGTCAGCCTACACAGCCAGCCAAGGCTCGGAGTTTAGGCGAGTTGTTAGAAGCGCGGCAACGAAGTCACGATCCGGCACGCAGGGAAGTTCCCATTTCGATACAGTTGTCATCCATCTGTGATCAAGCTTGTACGTCTCCCCTACCGATGCACAACGCTAGATTTGCTCAGCATCATCCCCAAGATCGACGAGGAACGAGGCGCCGAAGGCGTCCGGCGGGGGCACCAGCCCCAGATGGGTCCAGGCCGCGGCGGTCGCGACCCGGCCACGGGGGGTGCGGGCCAGCAGACCCTGCCGCACCAGGAACGGCTCGGCGACCACCTCGACCGTCTCCGGCTCCTCCCCCACCGCGACCGCCAGCGTCGACAGCCCCACCGGGCCGCCGCCGAACTTGCGCAGCAGCGCTCCGAGCACCGCCCGGTCGAGCCTGTCGAGCCCTTCGGCGTCGACCTCGTAGAGGTTGAGCGCGGCGGAGGCGACGTCCCTGGTGATGACGCCTTCCGCGCGCACCTCGGCGAAGTCGCGGACCCTGCGCAGCAGGCGGTTGGCGATGCGGGGCGTGCCCCGCGAGCGGCCGGCGATCTCGGTGGCGGCGTCGCCGGGCAGCGTCACGCCCAGCAGGCGCGAGGAGCGGTGCAGCACCTGCTCCAGCTCGGCGACCCCGTAGAAGTCCATGTGCGCGACGAAGCCGAAGCGGTCACGCAGCGGCGCGGGGAGCATGCCGGCCCTGGTGGTGGCCCCGACCAGGGTGAACGGGGCGATCTCCAGCGGGATCGCGGTCGCCCCCGGCCCCTTGCCCACCACGATGTCGACGCGGAAGTCCTCCATCGCGAGGTAGAGCATCTCCTCGGCGGGCCTGGCCATGCGGTGGATCTCGTCGATGAACAGCACCTCGCCCTCCGAGAGGGTCGACAGGATCGCCGCGAGGTCACCGGCCCGCTCGAGCGCGGGCCCCGAGGTGATCCGGAGCGGCACGGAGAGCTCGGTCGCGATGATCATGGAGAGGGTCGTCTTGCCCAGCCCGGGACCGCCGCTCATCAGCACGTGGTCCGGCGGCCGGTTGCGCCGCAGCGCGCTCTGCAGCACCAGGGACAGCTGCTCGCGCACCCGTGCCTGCCCGATGAACTCCTCCAGCCGCTTGGGCCGCAGCGCCGCCTCGATGTTCCTCTCGTCGCCCTCGGCGTCCGGCGACACCAGATCCCGTTCGAAACTCACGCCGCCCCACCTCTGCTCACCGTACGGCGGAGGCGCCTGCGCTCTCCCCGCCGCCTCCTCCCCGTCGCACCTCTCATCGCGTGCTCAGCGCGCCGAGTGCCGCCTTGAGCAGCGCCGCCACCTGCGGGGTGCGGCCCTCGGCCAGTTCGGCGTCGGCCCGGGGCGCGACGGCGGCGACCGCCTCGTCCGCGTCCCGTACCGAGTAGCCCAGGCCGACCAGGCCGGAGTGGACCTGATCGCGCCAGGCGGGCACGGCGGCGCGGCCGTTGAGCGCGGCGTTGACCGCCTCCTCAGGCGTGCCGAGCTTGCCCTTGAGGTCGACGATGATCCGCTGGGCGCCCTTCGGACCCACCCCGGGGACCCTGGTCAGCGCCTTGACGTCGGCGGTGGCCACGGCCATCCTGAGCGCGTTGGGGGTGTGCACGGCCAGCATCGCCAGTGCGACCTTGGGGCCGACCCCGCTGGCCGTCTGCAGCATCTCGAAGATCCCGCGCTCGTCGTCGGTGGCGAAGCCGAACAGCGTCAGAGACTCCTCGCGGACCACCAGCGAGGTGGCCAGCCGGGCTTCCTCACCCGTTCTGAGCGTCGCCAGCGTGCCCGGCGTGCAGTGCACGAGCACTCCCACCCCGCCCACCTCGACGACCGCCCCGTCGGGGGCGATCGCGGTCACCTGTCCTCGTACCGAGGCGATCACTTCGTGGTTCCTCTCGGGTATCCGGCCCTGCCCCGGCCGCGGAAGTAGGCCGCCGCGCTCGTGCCGGGGCCGCTCGCGGCCTTCGCGGCGGCCTCGGCCAGCCTGCTCTGGGCTCCGCCCCGCCACACGTGGCAGATCGCGAGGGCGAGCGCGTCGGCGGCGTCGGCGGGCTTGGGCATGGCGTCCAGTCGCAGCAGCCGGGTCACCATCGTGCCGACCTGCTGCTTGTCGGCCGTGCCGCTGCCGGTGATCGCCGCCTTGACCTCGGACGGCGTGTGCAGGGCGACCGGCAGCCCCCTGCGGGAGGCGCACAGGATCGCCACGGCGGAGGCCTGCGCGGTGCCCATCACGGTCCTGAGGTTGTGCTGGGCGAAGACCCGCTCCACGGCCACCGCGTCGGGTTCGAGCTCGTCGAGCCACTGCTCTATGCCGGTCTCGATCGCCACCAGCCGGGCGCCGATCTCGTCGTCGGCGGGGGTGCGGACCACTCCGACCTTGACCAGGCTCAGCGGCGCGCCCGGCCTCCCCTCGACGGCGCCGAGCCCGCATCGGGTAAGCCCGGGATCGACCCCCATGACCCGCAGTTCGGGCAACCGCACCGGCACGCCTCCGCTCGCCGAACACCTGTTCGGTGCCAGACTCTACCGCCTGAGAGCACGTCGCGCACGGCCCTCGCGGGGCTCGCGGGAAGTGTCAACGGCGGTCGAGCACGCGGGGCACGGTGAAGGCGGTCACCGCCCGGGGTTCCGCGGCGGGGACGCCGAAGCGCGAGATCACGCGTCGAGCTTCTCCATGACCTCGTCGGAGACGTCGAAGTTGGCCCAGACGTTCTGCACGTCGTCACTGTCCTCAAGGGCGTCGATCAGCCTGAAGACCTTGCGGGCGCCGTCCTCGTCGAGCGGGACGTTCATCGTCGGCATGAAGCCGGACTCGGCCGAGTCGTAGTCGATCCCGGCCTCCTGCAGGGCCTTGCGGACCGGGACGAGGTCGGTGGCCTCGGAGACGACCTCGAACTGGTCGCCCAGGTCGTTGACCTCCTCGGCGCCCGCGTCGAGGACCGCGGTCAGCACGTCGTCCTCACCCAGCTCGCCCTTGGGGACGAGCACGACGCCCTTGCGGTTGAACATGTAGGACACCGAGCCCGGGTCGGCCAGCGAGCCACCGTTGCGGGTCAGCGCGACACGGACCTCGGAAGCCGCCCGGTTGCGGTTGTCGGTGAGGCACTCGATCAGCACCGCGACGCCGCCGGGGGCGTAGCCCTCGTACATGATGGTCTGCCAGTCGGCGCCGCCGGCCTCCAGGCCGCCGCCGCGCTTGCGGGCGCGCTCGATGTTGTCGATCGGAACCGAGCTCTTGCGCGCCTTGGTGATGGCGTCGTACAGCGTCGGGTTGCCGTCCGGATCGGGGCCGCCCGTCCGTGCCGCGACCTCGATGTTCTTGATGAGCTTGGCGAACAGCTTGCCGCGCTTGGAATCAAGCGCCGCCTTCTTGTGCTTCGTCGTCGCCCATTTGGAGTGGCCGGACATCCCCTAGAGCTCCCTCACCATCTCAGCGAAATATGAATGCACACCAACATCCCCGGTAATCTCCGGGTGGAAGGATGTGGCGAGCAGCGGTCCTTGACGGACCGCGACGATCCTATCTCCAGGTTCGGCCAACGCCAGCACTTCGACCCCCGAACCCACGGATTCCACCCAGGGTGCGCGGATGAAGACCGCCCGCATGGCACCGCGGCCGGCGAAGTCGATGTCGGCCTCGAAGGAGTCGACCTGGCGGCCGAAGGCGTTGCGCCGAACGACCATGTCGATGCCGCCGATCGTCTGCTGGCCCTCGACGCCGCCCTCGATCCGGTCCGCCAGCATGATCATGCCGGCGCAGGAGCCATAGGCGGGCATCCCTGCCTTGATCCGCATCCGGAGCGGTTCGAGCAGCTCAAAGGTCTCGGCGAGCTTCCACATCGTGGTGGACTCGCCGCCCGGGATGACGAGGCCGTCGACCGCCTCCAGTTCGTGGGGGCGCCGTACGGCGACCGCTCTGGCACCCACCGCCTCCAGCGAGCGCACGTGCTCGCGCACGTCGCCTTGGAGCGCGAACACGCCGATCGTCGGGACGATGGTCACCGATGGTCCTTCCCCTGGAAAAGAAACGTCCCTTTCAGGGTATGGCCACCCCACGGATCACCCCAAACTGGTTCATAACCAGCCCTGGACCTTCCTGGAGGGCCCTTCTAGCGCCGAAGAGGCGGCCTCCCTCAAGGAGGCCGCCTCTCCGCCGGTTTCCCTGAGTTCCGCTACCAGCCGCGCTCGGCCAGCCGGTGCGGGGCCGGGATGTCGTCGACGTTGATGCCGACCATGGCCTCGCCCAGGCCGCGGGAGACCTTCGCGATGACGTCGGGGTCGTCGTGGAAGGTGGTGGCCTTGACGATCGCGGCGGCGCGCTCGGCGGGGTTGCCGGACTTGAAGATGCCCGAGCCGACGAACACACCCTCGGCGCCGAGCTGCATCATCATCGCGGCGTCGGCCGGGGTGGCGATGCCACCGGCGGTGAACAGCACCACCGGCAGCTTGCCGGTCTTGGCGACCTCGGCGACCAGCTCGTACGGCGCCTGGAGCTCCTTGGCCGCGACATAGAGCTCGTCAGCGGGCAGCGAGGTCAGGCGCTTGATCTCGCCCCTGATCTTGCGCATGTGGGTGGTGGCGTTGGAGACGTCGCCGGTGCCCGCCTCGCCCTTGGAACGGATCATCGCCGCGCCCTCGGTGATGCGGCGCAGCGCCTCGCCCAGGTTGGTCGCGCCACAGACGAAGGGCACCGTGAACTGCCACTTGTCGATGTGGTTGGCGTAGTCGGCCGGGGTGAGCACCTCGGACTCGTCGATGTAGTCGACGCCAAGCGACTGGAGCACCCGAGCCTCGACGAAGTGGCCGATGCGGGCCTTGGCCATGACCGGGATCGAGACGGCGGCGATGATGCCGTCGATCATGTCGGGGTCGCTCATCCTGGAGACGCCGCCCTGGGCGCGGATGTCGGCGGGTACCCGTTCGAGGGCCATGACGGCCACGGCACCGGCGTCTTCGGCGATCTTGGCCTGCTCGGCGTTGACGACGTCCATGATGACGCCGCCCTTGAGCATCTCTGCCATGCCGCGCTTGACCCGGGCGGTTCCGGTGACGGTGGTATCGCTGACTTCGGGCGTGCTGCTGGACACGGTCTCTACCTCACGACGGCTGCGGATCACGGGCCGCCCGCGCTGGACGGCCACTACGCTTCCATCGTAGGCGCTGGGCAGGATGCCCCCTACACGCCGTCTTGTCGTTCTTAGAAGATCCTCTTGAACATGATGTAGGACTTGCGCGTCAGGGAATGACGGGTTTGGCGGAGGCCAGTGCGATCCAGACCTGACCGGGGGCGAAGTTCATCGGCTCCCCCGCCTCCGTGGTGAAGACGGTGCCGTCCTTCTCCGTCTCCCGTGACCAGCGGGCCTTGAACGCCTGCCCGTCGCGGAGCACGATCGCCCTGCCCTTGCCCGTGCTGTGCACCAGCGGCGTGTAGCTCTGGTTCTTGTCGTGAAACTCCGAGCGCTCCGTCTTGGTGTACTGCACGACGATCGTGGGCGCGCCGAGCTGGCCGCCCTCGGCCGCCATGTCCTTCTTGCCGTCCTGCCAGATCAGCCACTTGCCCGCCGCCGGCGACCAGGCGAAGGTGAAACGGGCCGCCGGGTACTTCACGCTGTACGCCTTCCGCGGCACGCCGCCCTCGGGGGCGTCGCCGAAGGTGAATCCGATGTCCTTGGCCCTGCTCGCCTTGGGCGCCTCGCTCAGCAGCTGCCTGGTGTTGGCGAACAGGTTGTAGGGGGCGAAGCGTCCTTCCTGGCGGAAGTAGGCGCCCGGCGCCCGGCTGTCGGAGACGTCGAACAGCGGCGCCTCGGCGATGAAGGGGAGCATCTTGGTCTGCGCGCCCGAGTAGGCGAAGGCGGGCCTGCCGAACTGCGGGACGATGTGCAGGTCGGAGATGCGGGCGCTGCGGACCGGGCCGATCTTGGCCGGGATCTTCGAGGAGAAGATCGCCATCAGCCGGGTCAGGCCCGCCTCGACCTGCTCGATGTAGACGATGTCCGCGCTTTTGAGGCCGAGCTGCGGCTTGCCCGCCGAGGTGTTCTCGATCTTCGCCGCGAGCACCGGCCTGCGGGCCGCGCCCGGCAGGCCGGTGAAGGGGTGCGTCGGCTCGGGCGTGGGGGTCGGCTCCGCGCTCGGCTCACCGGCCACCGGATTGCCCGCCGACGCGGGCTTGTCGGAGGAACAGGCCGCGACCGGCGCGAGAACCGCGACTCCCGCCAGCGTGACGGCGATCATCCGAGAAACCCGCACGATTCATCTCCTCAAGTCAGCCACTTAGCCACTCGGCCACGAACCGCCAAGAGCCTACCGGTGTCCGACTTGTCAGTTACTCCAGTTTATGTGCGGCTTATTCGGCGGCCAGGGCCTTCGGCGGCGCATCGTCGATCTCGAAGAAGCCCGGATACTCGGTGTACCCGGCCAGCCGCAGCGTGCGGGCCAGCCAGCGGCGTTGCGCCGCGCGGGTCACGCCCACCGCGTTGTTGTAGAACCGGCGGGAGTAGAGGACCTTGGCCACCGCGGCCCCCAACTCCTCCAGCAGGTCGGAACCTGCCGGAGTGTCGGCCAGCCGGTCACGGAAGCGCTCCTGGTCGACGACGGCTCGCAGGGTGCGCGACAGGTCGCTCTCGGCGTGCTCACGCTCCTCGGGACCCGCCGTACGGGCCTCGTGGGCGGCCGCGGCCAGCACCAGGCTCGTCGCCGGGTCCAGCAGCCGGGAGGCGGCCAGCTCCAGGCTGACGGCGGTCCGCCGCACCAGGGCGGCGTCCAGGGACTCACGGGCCAGCTCCAGCCGGATGTGCAGCCGGTCGAGCCTGCCCGCCCGCCAGGAGATGTAGACGGCGCAGAGCACCACGATCGCGCCCACCACCAGGATCAGCGTGGTCGTCACAGCGTGTCGTTCCCCTCGGCCCAGGCCCTGCTCGCCACCGTGCCCTCGGCGTCCTCCTCGACCCCGGCCGTACTCGCCACCGTCTCGTAGACCCGCAGGACGTCACGGGCGACCGTCGACCAGTCGTACTTCCGCACGGCGGCGCGGGCCTCCTGCGACAGCTTGGCCCGGCGCACGGGGTCGTCGAGCAGCTCGGCGGCCCGGCGGGCGAGCGAGGTGGCGTCGCCCGTCTCGAACAGCGCTCCCGCCTGGCCGTCGTCGAGCACCTTGCGGAAGGCCGGGATGTCGCTCGCCAGGATCGCCGCGCCGGCCGACATCGCCTCGGTCAGCACGATGCCGAAGCTCTCACCCCCCAGGTTGGGCGCGCAGAAGACGTCGACCGTGTGGTAGGCACGCACCTTGTCCTCCTCGCTGACCATGCCGAGCAGGCCGATCCGGTCGTGGAGGGCGGCCGGGACGCGCTCCAGCACCTCGGCGGCGTCACCCGGCCCGGCCAGGAGCAGGCGCAGCGCCGGCCGCTCGGCGGCCAGCAGGACGAACGCCTCCAGCAGCACCGGCAGGCCCTTGCGCGGCTCGTCCATCCTGCCGAGAAAGCCGATCACCTCGCCCTCGTCCCAGCCGGGCAGCGGCTCGCCCTCGGCGTAGCGGCCGACCGTCACCCCGTTGGGGATGAGCACGGCGTCGCCGCCCATGAACTCGACCAGGGTCTTCCTGGCCGCGTCGGACACGGCGATCCGGCCGGTGATCTTCTCCAGCGCGCTCATCAGCACCGAGGCCGTGACCGAGAAGGACCGGGAGTTACCGTACGAGGCGTGGAAGGTGGCCACGATCGGCCCCCTGGCCACCCAGCAGGCGAGCAGTCCCAGCGAGGGGATGGCCGGTTCGTGCACGTGCAGCACGTCGAAGGCGCCCTCGCGCACCCAGCGGCGCACCCGGTTCGCCGACAGGAACCCGAACGACAGCCTGGCCACCGACCCGTTGAAGGGCACCGGAATCGCGCGGCCCGCCGAGGTCACGTACGGGGGCAGCGGGGCGTTGTCCGCGGCGGGGGCGATCACCGAGACGTGGTGGCCCTCCTCCATGAGCGCCTCCGCGAGATCGCGGATGTGCACCTGGACTCCGCCCGGCACGTCCCAGGTGTAGGGGCAGACGATGCCGATCCTCATCCCCTGGGCTCCAGGTCCTCGAGCCAGAGGCGCTGGAGCATGTGCCAGTCCTCGGGGTGCTCGGCGATGCCCTTCTCGAAGACGCCCGCGAGGCTCTGCGTGACGACGGCCACCTTCTCCTTCCTGGTGCCCTCGGCCGGGACCGCGATCTCCTCGTGGAACTGCAGGCCCCAGCCGGTCCCCTGGAAGTAGGGGATCGTCGGGATGAGGGCGGCCCCGGTGTGCACGGCCAGCAGGCCGGGGCCGGCGGGCATCCGCGTGGCCGAGCCGAAGAACTGCACCTCGACACCGTTCGCGGTCAGGTCGCGTTCGGCGGGCAGGGCGACCGGGAGCCCGGCGCGCAGGCGCTGCGCCAGGGTACCGAAGGTGTGACCGTCACCACCGGTGAGCGGCAGCACCTCCATGCCCAGCCCCTCGCGGAAGGCGGTGTAGCGATGGAACAGCGACTCGGGTTTGAGCCGCTCGGCGACCGTGGTGAAGGGATGTCCCGTCCCGGCGAACCAGGCGCCCGCCTGGTCCCAGTTGCCCATGTGCGGCAGGGCGAGGACCACGCCGCGCCCCGCGGTGAGGTTGTCGTAGACGGGCTCCGCCCCGATCACCTGCATCCGGGAGACGAGTTCGGCGACGGGGATCGAGGGCAGCCGGAAAACCTCGTGGAAGTAGCGGAAGTAGGAGCGCATGCCGTCGCGGCTGAGCTCCCGGATCGCCGGGTCGCCCGGCGAGGTGCCCTTGACCCTGGCGAGGTTGGCCTCCAGCCTGAGCACCGACTTTCCCCGGTGCCTCCACAGCCGGTCGGCGGCGGCGCGAAAGGCCCAGGCGGTGAGCCGCTCGGGCAGGCGGGGCACGATCGTCCATCCGGCGCCGAACGCGGCCGCGACGAGACGGTCCTGGGGGGAGGGCTTGTCTGTCATCGATTTTCCGATCAGCGGAGGGGCCGGGGCGAGGTGGAGACGGCCTGCCGGCGCACGTGCAGCAGGCGCTGGCCGACCGTGACCGCGCTGGCCGCGGCGAGCAGCCAGAGCCCCGCGGCCAGGATGTACGGCACACCGAGGCCGCCGAGTCCGGCCGAGACCAGACCCACCACCAGGCGCTCCGGCCGCTCGGCGAGACCGACGTCGCACGTCATGCCCAGTGCCTCCGCCCTGGCCTTGACGTAGGACACCACCGCTCCGGCGACGAGGCAGAACAGCGCGACCCCCGCCAGCGTCCGCTGATCGCTCACGATGAACCAGAACACCAGCCCGGAGAAGATTCCCGCGTCGCCGACCCTGTCGAGCGTGGAGTCGAGGAAGGCGCCCCAGGTGCTCCCCGCGCCCGTCATCCTGGCCATGACCCCGTCGAGGAGGTCGGCCAGCACGAAGAAGGTGATCACCATCGTGCCCACGAACAGCTGGCCCCTGGGGTAGAAGAACAGCGCGGCGGCGACGGTGCCGAGCGTGCCCACCGCGGTGACCACGTTGGGGCTGATCCCGCGGCGGGTGAGTGCCCTGCCCAGCGGGGTCAAGACTCGGGTGACGGCGGGGCGCAGAAGTTTCAGCATCGCGCTCCGATCGTAGGCCACCCGGCCTGCGAGCGCGCATCGGCGAGCCGTGTGACAAGGCGTTGCCGTCGCGGCGGGGGCTCTCCGGAGGAGGCTCGGACACCTAGCGATCAGACTTCCCGCTCGCAATAGGATCGCCCCACCCCTCTTGTGATATTCGCCACATGGGTATTTGGTGAACACACCGCGTCCATGCGGTGTATGGACGCGGCAGCGGATCGGCGGGGGTGTGGCCCCACCAGGCCGCGCCCCTTCGGCAACGACGCGGGAGGCGATGTGGCGGAGAGAGCAACCGGCGGAACAGCGGGAGCCGCGGGGAGGGCACCCACGGTCGATCAGCCGGACAAGATAAGAAACGTCGTGCTGGTCGGCCATTCCGGTGCCGGGAAGACAACGCTCGTGGAGGCGTTGCTGGCCGCGACCAAGACCATCCAGCGGCCCGGCCGGGTCGAGGACGGCACGACGGCCAGCGACTTCGACGAGGTCGAGGTACGCCAGCAGCGCTCGGTGAATCTCACCGTGGCCCCCGTGATCCACAACGACATCAAGATCAACCTGCTGGACACGCCCGGCTACGCCGACTTCGCCGGCGACCTGCGCGCCGGGTTGCGCGCGGCCGACGCGGCGCTGTTCGTCGTCTCGGCCGTCGAGGGCGTGGACGGCCTGACCAGGATGCTCTGGGAGGAGTGCGCGGCGGTCGGGATGCCCCGCGCGGTCGTGATCACCAAGATCGACCACCAGCGGGCGAACTTCGAGGACGTCCTCGCCGCCTGCCAGGAGGCCTTCGGCGACGGCGTCTCGCCGCTGTACCTACCGGTGGTGACCAACGGCAGGGTGAACGGCCTGATCGGGCTGCTGAGCCAGAAGTTCTACAACTACGCGACCGGCACCAGGACGGAGAACTCCCCGGGCCCGGCCTACGCCGACCAGATCGAGATCTACCGGGGCACCCTGATCGAGGGCATCATCCAGGAGAGCGAGGACGAGTCCCTGATGGACCGTTACCTCTCCGGCGAGGAGATCGACACCAAGGCCCTCATCGGGGACCTGGAGAAGGCCGTCGCGCGCGGCGGCTTCTACCCGGTGCTGGCCGCGGGGACCGGCGTGGGCGCGCTGGAGGTCCTGGAGCTCATCACCCAGGGCTTCCCATCGCCACCCGAGCACCCGATGCCGGAGATCACCTCGATCGACGGCCGGCCCGTCGCCGGCATCACCTGTGACCCCGACGGGCCGCTGGTCGCGGAGATCGTCAAGACGACCAGCGATCCGTACGTGGGCCGGATCAGCCTGGTGCGGGTCTTCTCCGGCACGCTGCGCCCCGACATGACGGTGCACGTCTCGGGGCACGGCCTGGCCGACCGCGGGCATGAGGACCACGACGTGGACGAGCGCATCGGGGCGCTCTCCTCGCCGCTGGGCAAGCTCCAGCGGACGACCGCCAAGTGCGTGGCCGGGGACATCGCGGCGGTGGCCAAACTGTCGCGCGCGGAGACCGGCGACACCCTGTCGGACCGGGAGAACCCGCTGCTGATGAAGGCCTGGACGATGCCGGAGCCGCTGCTGCCGGTGGCGATCCAGCCCAAGTCCAAGGCGGATGACGACAAGCTGAGCCAGGCGCTGCAGCGGCTGGTCGCCGAGGACCCGACACTCCGGCTGGAGCACAACCCCGAGACCCGCCAGCTCGTGCTGTGGTGTATGGGCGAGGCCCACACCGACGTGCTGCTGGAGCGGCTGAGCAGGCGGCACGGTGTGGAGGTGGAGAGGATCGAGCTGCGGGTGCCGCTCAGGGAGACCTTCGGCGGCCGCTGCCAGGCCCTGGGCCGCAACGTCAAGCAGACCGGCGGCCACGGCCAGTTCGCCGTCTGCCACCTGGAGGTCGAGCCCCTGCCGTCCGGCGGCGGCTTCGAGTTCGTGGACAAGATCGTCGGCGGCGTGGTGCCGCGCCAGTTCATCCCCTCGGTGGAGAAGGGCGTACGCACCCAGATGCAGCGCGGGGTCCTCGCCGGCTACCCCATGGTGGACGTGCGGGTGACGCTGTACGACGGCAAGGCCCACTCGGTCGACTCCTCCGACATGGCCTTCCAGATCGCCGGGGCGCTCGCGCTGAAGGAGGCCGCGACCAAGGTGCCCACGCTGCTGCTCGAACCTGTCGACGAGGTGTCCGTGCTGGTCTCCGACGAGCACGTGGGCGCGGTGATGTCCGACCTGTCCTCGCGCAGGGGCCGCGTGCTCGGCACGGAGCCGGTGGGGGTGGGACGTACCCTGGTCAGGGCCGAGGTGCCCGAGCTGGAGATCACCCGGTACTCCATCGACCTGAGATCCATGTCACACGGCACGGGGACGTTCCAGCGGGTCTTCCTGCGCTACGAGCCGCTTCCGTCACATCTGGTGGAGAAGGTCACCGGCTGATCGGGCGATGAGGCGTGTGCCCGGTGGCAGGTCGCCACCAGGTGGACACACCCCATCGGACACACGCCTCCCAGCACGCACTCGCATAACAAAGTCATCACGAAACGATTTCTTTTTTCCGGCCAGAGCACACCGGTCCAGGTGCCAGACTTGGGAACCATGCGAAACGGACGCCCTCTTCTGGCCGCTGCCGCCCTCGCCGTTCTGACCACGGGTGCCGCATACACCTTCGGCCCCGACACCGCGCCGGCCCGGCCCAAGGGCGCCAAGAGCTCGGCGGTCTCGGCCGAAACGGCGGGAGCGACGACCTCCACCTCGGCACAGTGCCCGGTGGATGTGAGATACCCCAAGCGGCAGTTGCGCGGGGTGTGGATCGCCACGGTCAAGAACATCGACTGGCCCTCGCGGACCGGTCTGTCCGCCGCCCGGCAGCAGGCGGAGTACGTCAGGATCCTCGACAACGCGGTCAAGCGGCGGTTCAACGCGGTGTTCGTCCAGGTCCGCCCGGCCTCCGACGCGCTGTACAGGTCGAACCTGGAGCCGTGGTCGCAGTATCTGACCGGCACCGCGGGCAAGGACCCCGGCTGGGACCCGCTGCCCTTCCTCATCGCCGAGGCCCATCGGCGCGGCCTGGAGTTCCACGCGTGGTTCAACCCCTACCGCGCCTCCCCCGACGGCGACCTGTCCAGGCTGCCCGCGAACCACCCCGCCCGGGTCCACCCCGAGTGGATCGTCAAGCACGGCGGCCAGGCCTACTACAACCCCGGCCTGCCCGCGGTCCGCGACCACGTCACCAAGGTCGTCAAGGACGTGGTGACCCGCTACGACGTCGACGGGGTCCACTTCGACGACTACTTCTACCCCTATCCCTCCGGGAACGCGAGGTTCGCCGACGACGCCGCCTTCGCCAAGTACGGCAAGGGCGCCAAGCTCGCCGACTGGCGCCGCGCCAACGTCAACAAACTGATCGCGCAGGTCGACAGGGCGGTGCACGAGATCAGGAACAGCGTGAAGTTCGGCGTCAGCCCGTTCGGGATCTGGCGCAACAAGTCCGAGGATCCCACCGGCTCGGCCACCGGCGGCATGTCGGCCTACGACTCCATCTACGCCGACGCCCGCCACTGGATCCGCAAGGGCACCGTCGACTACGTCATACCGCAGCTCTACTGGCCGCGCGGCTTCAAGGCCGCCGACTACGACGTGCTGATGCCCTGGTGGGCGAACGAGGTCAAGGGCACCGACGTGCACCTCTACATCGGCCAGGCCCTGTACCGGGTCGGCGCCACCGACACCCCCGCCTGGACCAGGCCCGGCGAGTTGCCCTCCCACCTCACTCAGAACCGCAAGAACAAGCAGGTCTCCGGCGACGTCTACTTCAGCGCCAAGCAGCTGTCCACCGACCCTCTGGGCGTGCTGGACCGCATCGTCAAGAGCCACTACCCGCGCCCGGCGCTGCTGCCGCTGATCAAGGACCGCGGCGGGCAGGCCCCGGCCAAGCCCGCGGACCTGCGACTCCAGGGCACCTCGCTCAGCTGGAAGAGCTCCCCGGAGGCCCGCTCGTACGCGGTCTACCGGATCGCCTCCGGCAAGCCAGGCGAGTGCGCCACCGCCGACGCCCGCAACCTGGTCGCGGTCGTGCCCGCGGTGGACGGCGACCGCCAGACCTTCACCACGACGGGCGGCGGCACCTACCTGGTCACCGCCCTGGACCGCCTGCAGAACGAGAGCGCCCCCACCGGGAGCTGACCGGACACGCCCACGCCCTCTCGGACACGCGTCCGTGCGGGCGTGGGCGCGCCGTGGGACGGGCAGGGCGCGGCGGTGAGTGCCCGGGTACCCCGCGGCCTGCCTCCGGACTCGCCGCGCCCCCGGCCACCCCCGGATTCGCTGGACCCGTGACACGATCTTCCCCTACGGTGCGAGCACCTGGCAGAAGCTAAAGGGGAGGTCGTCGGTGAAGCGGACGCTTTTCGCGTTTGCGCTGGTCCTGGGATTGCTGTGGCCAGGTGTCGCGCAGTCCGCCACGCGGGTGGACGGACGGGTGGTGCTGATCGGCATTCCTGGCCTGCAGTGGAGCGACCTCAGCCCCGGCGGCACCCCGAATCTGTGGCGGCTGGCCACGCAGAGCGCGATCGGCTCGCTGTCGGTCCGCGCGGTGGGCCGGGTGACCTGTCCCTATGACGGCTGGCTGACGATCTCGGCCGGGGTGAGGTCCGCGGTCGGCTACGGCTGCGGGCTCCCCCCGCTGCCCGAGGCCGACAAGACGGGTGCCGTCATCCCCGGCTACGGATACCTGCGCGACGTCGCCGGGCAGCGTAACGCGGGCGCCCTCGGCGAGGCCGTGCACGCCGCCGGGGAGTGCACGCTGGCGATCGGCCCGGGAGCCGCGCTGGCACTGGCCGACAGATCGGGCAGGGTCGACGTGTACGCTCCCTCCCCCGCGCAGATCCGCTCGGACGTGCTCACCAGGTGCCGTGTGATCGCCGTCGACGTCGACGATCTGATCAGGCCCTACATCACCGGCGGACGGCTGCCCAAGGTCGAGGAGCGGCTCACCCCGCAGCAGCGGGCGGCGGCGCTGCGCCTGGCCGACGCCAAGGCCGGAGCGGTGCTGAGCGTGCTGCCCAAGGATGCGCGCGTGCTGCTGGCGGGCCTGTCCGACCACGGCGCCGACCCGCACCTTCGGGTTGCCATGATGCGCGACGGAGACCTCTCCGGCCGCTTCCTGGGAGCGGCCTCCACCCACCGCGACGACATCACGATCCTGCCGGACGTCACCGCGACGCTGCTCTCCCTGACCGGCGTCGAGGCACCACCGGGCATGGTCGGGCTCCCCTGGCAGGCGAGCGAGAGGCGGACCGGCACCACCGAGGCCGCACGGGCCGACCTGGAGAGGGCCGACGTGGCCGGGCAGACGATCAGGAACGTGGGCGGCGTCTTCTTCACCTCGGTCGCCGTGCTGCAGGTCGCCTTCTACCTGACCGCGTTCCTGCTGTTGCGCCGCGGGCGCGGGCTGAGGCGCATGCGCGTGGCCGCGGTGGCACTGGCCTCGGTGCCCGCCTCGACGTACCTGGTGAACCTCACCCCCTGGCAGGACGCGCGCACGCCGCTGCTCGCACTGGTCGGCGGGATCGCCGGATGCACCCTGCTGCTGGCCACGCTGGCGCTGGCGGGGCCATGGCGGCGCGCACCGCTCGGACCACCGGCGGTGGTGGCGGGGGTGACCGCGGCGGTGCTCGCGGGCGACCTGCTGACCGGGACGACCCTGCAGCTCAACAGCGTGATGGGCTACAGCGCCGTGGTCGGGGCCCGCTACTACGGCCTGGGCAACATCCCGTTCGCGCTCTTCGCCACCTCGGTGCTGCTGCTGACCGCCACGATCGCGCACCGGCTGACGCGCGGAGGCCACACGGGTGCGGCGGTCACCGCCGTGGCGGTGCTGGGCGGCTTCGCGATGATCCTGGGCGGCTGGCCGGGCGTGGGCAGCGACTTCGGCGGCGTGATCGCGTTCGTACCGGGGATCGCGGTGACCGCGCTGCTGATCGCGGGCAGGCGGGTCTCGATCGTCAAGCTGGGCGCGTTCTGCGTGGCGGGCGGCGTCACCGTGATGGGCATCGCCTACCTCGACTACCTGCGCCCGCCTGCTTTCCAGACGCACCTGGGGCGCTTCGTCGGCCAGGTGCTCACCGGCGAGGCCACCGAGGTGATCGGCCGCAAGCTCGGCGCGATGCTGGGCACGCTGCTCAGCCCCAACCTGATGCCGGTCGTGATCGCCGCGACGGCGTTCCTCGTCTACGCGCTGCTACGGCCGGAGCAGGCGACCGCTGGGGTGCTGCCCGCCGCGTTCGCGCACTCCCCCGCGCTGCGGGCCGGGTTGATCGGCACCCTGGTCAGCGGGGTGATCGGCATGCTGGTCAACGACTCGGGTGCCGCGGTGCTCTCCATGGCACTGGCGCTCGCCGTGCCGCTGACCCTGTCGGTGGGCTTCAGGACCTTGGGCGGAGCCTCGCGCTACGACGAGGCGGGCCAGGAGCCGGCGAGCAGTTCCCTTGTGTCACGCAGCAGCTGAGGAAGCACCCTGGTCTGGCCGACGACGGGCATGAAGTTGGTGTCGCCGCCCCAGCGGGGCACCACGTGCTGGTGAAGGTGGGCGGCGATCCCGGCGCCCGCCACACCGCCCAGGTTCATGCCCACGTTGAAACCCTGCGCGCCGCTGGCCTTGCGCAGGGCGACCAGCGCCCGTTTGGTGAAGTCGGCGAGCTCGGTGGTCTCGGTCTCGTCCAGGTCCGCGTAGTCCGGCACGTGGCGGTAGGGGCAGACCATCAGATGGCCGGAGTTGTACGGGTAGAGGTTGAGCAGCGCGAAGACCGCGTCACCCCGGGCGACGATCAGGCCGTCCTCGTCGCTCATCTGGGGGATCTCGCAGAACGGGCAGCCGTCCTCGGGGCCCGAACCCGTCGGTTTGCTGGCCCCCTTGATGTAGGCCATCCGGTGCGGAGTCCAGAGTCTCTGGAACGCGTCCGGTGTTCCCGCTCCGTACTGCGCCTCCGGCTCGTTGCTCATGGTCGCCAGCATATTGCCAAGCCGATTCCCTCGGTCTGGCGCCTCCCCCGCCGGGGCACCGGAACCGGCCGGTATCCGGCGGCCGGACGGGATCCCGATCTATATCTCACCGTATTAACGGACGAATGCCGCAAATTTCCGGCAGAATCCCCCAGCAAGACCACCGACAGCCGAGGAGTACCCATGACCGACGTCTCCGTCGAGGAGCCGACCGAGGAGACCGTGTCTCCCGCCGAGACCGGCGGCAGGCCCACCCGCCCGTTCTCCCTCAGCCTGTCCCTGTCCGCCGACACGGAGCCGCCGGCATCCTCCACGAGCGAGCCCGTCCTGGCGGTGGTCGAGACGATCATCCCGGCACCGGACGAGGTGCCCTCCCCTTCCCCCGCCGTGACGGCGACCGTGTCTCCCGTCTCTCCGCTGACTCCCCCGGCCCCGGTCACCCCGGTGTCCTCGGCCGTGGTGAAGGGCCGGATCAAGGTGGCGGACGAGGTGGTGGAGAAGGTCGCGGCCCTCGCCACCCTTGAGGTCACGGGCGTCGCCGAGTTGGGAGGCGAAACCGCCCACGCGGTGGAGCCGGTGCGTGAGCGGGCCGGCATCGGTGCCAGGCGCGGCCCCCGGGGCGTCAGCGCCCATGTGCAGGACCGTACGGCCGCGGTGGACGTGTCGATCGTGGCGGAGTACGGGCACGTGGTGATGGACGTGGCCAACGAGGTGAAGACCAACGTGGCCCGGACCATCAGCCGGATGCTCGGCATGCGGGTCGTCGAGGTCAACGTCGACGTGGAGGACGTCCGCCTGCCGGGCGAGATCCGGCCCGAGGCACCCGCCGAGCCCGCGAAGCACGACTAGGGACGCCTGACGGGGCCTGGTCCCCGTGTGGGGGCCAGGCCCCGCCAAAGGAACGGGTCCGGCCCCCCGAGGGGAAGCCGGACCCGGAACGCCTCGGAGAAGGCTCAGACCTGGAGACGGCGCTCGATCGCGTCGACGATCTCGGTGATCGCCTCGTCGACCGGGACCCCGTTCTTCTGCTCGCCGTTGCGGAAGCGGAAGGAGACAGCACCTCCTGCGATGTCGTCGTCGCCCGCCAGGAGCATGAAGGGCACCTTGGACTTCTGCGCGTTGCGGATCTTCTTCTGCATCCGGTCGTCGGAGGCGTCGACCTCGATCCTGATGCCCCGCTCACGAGCCTTCTTGGCGACGTCCTGAAGGTAGGGCACGTGTGCCTCGGCGATCGGGATGCCGACCACCTGAACCGGCGCGAGCCAGGGGGGGAACGCGCCCGCGTAGTGCTCGACCAGGACGCCGAAGAAGCGCTCGATCGAGCCGAACAGCGCCCGGTGGATCATGACGGGCTGCTGCCGGGAGCCGTCGGTCGACTGGTACTCCAGCTCGAAGAGCTGCGGCAGGTTGAAGTCGAGCTGGATCGTCGACATCTGCCAGCTCCGGCCGATCGCGTCACGGGCCTGGACGGAGATCTTCGGCCCGTAGAACGCCGCGCCCCCCGGGTCGAGGACCAGCTCCAGGCCCTCCGACACGGCGACCTCGCGCAGGGTCTCGGTCGCCTCCTCCCAGTCCTCGTCGCTGCCGACGAACTTGACCGGGTCCTTGGTCGACAGCTCCAGGTAGAAGTCGTCGAGGCCGTAGTCACGGAGCAGGTCGAGCACGAAACGGAGCAGCGACTTGAGCTCGTCGCGCATCTGCTCGCGGGTGCAGTAGATGTGCGCGTCATCCTGGGTGAGGCCGCGTACCCGGGTCAGGCCGTGCACCACGCCGGACTTCTCGTAGCGGTAGACCGTGCCGAACTCGAACAGCCGCAGCGGCAGCTCACGGTAGGAGCGCCCGCGGGACCTGAAGATCAGGTTGTGCATCGGGCAGTTCATCGGCTTGAGGTAGTACTTGGCGCCCTCCAGCTCCATGGGAGGGAACATGCCGTCGGCGTACCAGTCCAGGTGGCCCGAGGTCTCGTACAGGTTCTGCTTGGTGATGTGCGGGGTGTTGACGAAGGAGTACCCGGCCTCCTCGTGCTTCTTGCGCGAGTAATCCTCCATCGCGCGGCGGATCGCGCCGCCCTTGGGGTGGAAGACCGGCAGGCCGGAGCCCAGCTCGTCGGGGAAGGAGAACAGGTCGAGCTCGGCGCCCAGCTTGCGGTGATCCCGCTTCTCGGCCTCCTCCAGCAGGTGGAGGTACTCGTCCTGCTTCTCGCGCGACTCCCAGGCGGTGCCGTAGATCCGCTGGAGCTGCGGGTTCTTCTCGCTGCCCCGCCAGTAGGCGCCGCCGGTGCGCATCAGCTTGAACGCCGGGATGGACCGGGTGGTCGGCACATGGGGGCCGCGGCACAGGTCCTTCCAGCACAGCTCGCCGGTCTTGGGGTCGAGGTTGTCGTAGATGGTGAGCTCGGCACCGCCCACCTCGACGCTCTCCTCGTCGGCGGCCCCGCCCTTGAGGCCGATCAGCTCCAGCTTGTACGGCTCGGCGGCGAGTTCCTCGGCCGCCTGGTCGTCGGAGACGGGCCTGCGGGAGAAGAGCTGGCCCTGCTTGACGATCTCGCGCATGCGCTTCTCGATGCGCTTGAGGTCGTCGGGAGTGAAGGGGTTCTTGACGTCGAAGTCGTAGTAGAAACCGTTCTCGACCGGCGGGCCGATGCCCAGCCTGGCCTCGGGGAAGATCTCCTGAACGGCCTGGGCCATGACGTGCGCGGTGGAGTGGCGGACGATGGCGCGCCCGTCGGGGCTGGCCGCCTCGACCGGCTCGATCACGTCGCCCTCGGCCACCGGGGCCGCGAGGTCCCTCAGCTCGCCGCCCACGCGGGCGGCGACCACGGAGCGGCCGTCCGCCTCCAGCGCCTCCCCGTACGTCGTGCCTCCCGCCACCACACGCGCGGCTCCGGCGAGGGTGATACGAAGTTCTGGCACGGCCGACACGGTTGCTCCCTGGGAGACGTCGATGGATGGTCTGAAACCGATGCTACCGGTGTCGGCAACGCGATTTCTCAGGCGTCGCGGCTCCGGCGGTAGCCCAGCGAGGTCAGCTCGGCCCGGGTCCCGCGAAAGACGTTGCGATCCAGCGGCTTGTGCGAGTGCTGGTGAATGGTCCACCTCCGCCACGGGCTGGGCACCTGTGGCCTGCCCCGGGGCGCGTCGGGCGCGGCGATCCACAGCGGGTAGGTCTCCAGCCCGGCGCAGTTGCCGCTCTGCGCGAACGCCTGGAACGTGTAGACCACCGGCTTCACCCCGGCCAGCGCGATGATCGCCTGACACCAGCTGCGGGCGAACCGCGCCACCCTGGCGGCGGGCAGGTGGTCGTTGGTCTCCAGGTCGAGGGCGAGCAGATCTCCCCTGCGCAGCCCTCCGGCCCGCTGCACGATCTTCAGGAAGTGCACCGCCTGCACCTCGGGGTCGCCCGCGGGGCGGGCGAAGTGGTAGGCGCCGCAGACGATCCAGCTCTCGCGCATGCCGTTCCAGTTGGTGCCGAACCACTTGTCGGTGAAGGTGCTCCCCTCGCTCGCCTTGGCGAAGGCGAAGGAGACCCCGCCCTTCGCCTGCGCGCCCCAGTTGACGGCGCCCTGCCAGTTCGACACGTCGATCCCCCGCAGCATGGCGGCCACGCTAACCGGTGGGCACCGCGGGCACACGCCCGACGCTCCCTCGGCATACTGCCGTTGCGACCGCTTTGGCTAGGCTTGGTCGGTGTGAACGCAGCAGCTCAGATCTCCGGCGCGTACGCGACCGGCATCGCGACCATAACTTCCGGCGGGACCGTGCTCGACACGTGGTTCCCGTCCCCGCAGCTGGGCGAGCCCTCCGCTCCGGGCACCAGGCGGCTGAGCGCGCAGGAGGCCGCCCAGGAGCTCGGCTCCGAGGTCGCCGCGCTGCTCGGCGTGGACGAGGACCGCGGCGTGGAGGTGGTCGCGGTGCGGACTCAGATCACCAAGCTGTCAGAGGCCCCGGCCGACACCTACGACGTCTACCTGCGCCTGCACCTGCTGTCGGCACGCCTCGTCCAGCCGCACGGCCTGAACCTGGACGGGGTATTCGGCCTGCTCGCCAACGTGGTGTGGACCAACCACGGCCCGTGCGCCGTCGAGGGCTTCGAGCGGGTACGGCTCCGCCTGCGCGCCCGCGGTCAGGTGACCGTCTACGGCGTGGACAAGTTCCCCAGGATGGTCGACTACGTGGTGCCCGGCGGCGTCCGGATCGCCGAGGCCGACCGGGTCCGTCTCGGCGCGCACCTGGCGAGCGGCACGACCGTGATGCACGAGGGTTTCGTCAACTTCAACGCCGGGACGCTCGGCGGCTCCATGGTCGAGGGCCGTATCTCGGCGGGCGTCGTCGTGGGCGACGGCTCCGACGTCGGCGGCGGCGCCTCGATCATGGGCACCCTGTCCGGCGGCGGCAAGCAGGTCATCTCCATCGGGCAGCGCTGCCTGCTGGGCGCCAACAGCGGCATCGGCATCTCCCTCGGTGACGACTGCGTCGTGGAGGCGGGCCTCTACGTCACCGCCGGGACCAAGGTGGCCCTGCCCGAGGGGCAGGTGGTCAAGGCGGCCGAGCTCTCCGGCGCCTCCGGCCTGCTGTTCCGCCGCAACTCCACCTCGGGAGCCGTCGAGGTCGTGCCCCGCCAGGGGACGGGCGTGGAGCTCAACAGCATCCTGCACGCCAACGACTGATCACCGGCACGCCGCCGCACTCACGGGGCGTGCCGGAGGCCGTGGGGCCCGCGGATGCTCGTCCCCCGGTCTCCCGGCTGGCAGGGTGGCCTTCACGGACCTCACCCCGATGCGGGCGCCTCCGGCCTCCTGCCCGGATCTCGGGGCCGAGGGCCTGGCGCTGGAAGGATGCAGATGACCGGTCAGGAGATGGCGGACGACGGGAGCGGCGCGACGGCGGCGGCCCGGTGGGTGACGGGGCTGTTCGCGCCGCAGGTGCTGGTCATCGGGCTGCCCCCGGTCGTCGGCCTGGTGGCCGACGGGTGGCGGGGCGGGGCATGGGGCCTGGTGGCCTCAGCCCTGTGCGGCGGCATTCCCGCCCTGGTGATCCTGGCCGGGGTCCGCTCCGGACGCCTGGACTCCCACCATCTGGTCGACCGGGCGAGCCGGACCAGGCCGTTGCTGGTGGCGGTCGCGGCGGTGGTCGTCGCGCTGGTGCTGCTGATCTCCCTCGGCGCGCCGCGTCTGCTGGTGGCCACGGTCACCGCGATGCTGGCCGCGCTCGCGGTGACGGTCCCGATCACTCTCAAGTGGAAGATCTCCTTCCACGCGGCCGTGTCCGCGGGCACCGTGGTGGTGCTGGCCCACGTGCTGCCCGCGGCGCCCACCCTGGTCGTGGGCGCGCTGGTGGTGGCGACGGTGTGCTGGGCGCGGGTCCGGCTCAGCCACCACACCCCCGCCCAGGTCGCCGCCGGTGCCGTGACCGGTGCCGGCACGGCCTGGGCGTCCCTGAGCGCCTTCGGCGTCTGAGCGGGGCGGGTGCGGGGGCGACGCGTCAGAGAAGGCTCTTGAGGAACTCCCTCGTCCGGGTGCCGGGAGAGTACTCGGCGGCGACGAAGTCGGTGACCCCCGCCTTGGCGAGCGCCTCGATCCGCGCCGACACCTCGTCCTCGTCTCCGACGATCGCCACGTCGGCCGGGCCCGCGGCCCCCTCCCGATCCAGCATCGCCCGGTAGGACGGCAGCTGGCCGTAGATCTCGAACCGCTCCGCGGCCAGCGCCCTGGCCGCCTCGGCGTCGTCGGTGACGCAGATGGGCAGCGCGCACACGATCCTCGGCTCGGGGCGCCCCGCGGCCCGCGCGGCCTCGGTGACGGCGGGCGCCACATGCTCGGCCACGGTCCTGGGACCGGTCATCCACAGCACGGTGCCGTCGGCCATCTCCCCGGCCAGCCTGAGCATCCTGGGGGCCAGCGCGGCGATGAGCACGGGCATGTCCCTCGGTCCCGGTGTGCTCAGCCCGAGCTGTCCGGTGAGGGTCTCCCCCTGGAAGGACGCGTTCTCCCCGCGTACCAGCGGCATCAGGATCGACAGGTACTCGCGCATGTGCCGGGCGGGCCGCTCGAAGCCGATGCCGTACATGCTCTCGATCACCAGCTGGTGCGAGAGCCCGATGCCGAGCGTGAGCCGCCCGTCGAGGGCGGCGTTGACCGTGAGCGCCTGCTGGGCGAGGGCCGCCGGGTGGCGCGGGTAGGTCGGGACGACGGCGGTGCCGAGTTCGATCCCGGGCACCTGGTTTCCGGCCACGGCGAGCGCGGTCAGCGCGTCGAGGCCGAAGATGTGGGACATCCAGGCGGAGGAGAAGCCGTCGTCGGCCGCGCGGGCGATGCGCTCCCGCAGCTTGCCGAGCACGTCCGGCTCTTTGGGTTCGTTGAGCAACAGTCCGAATCGCATCGCTACCGAACTCCGTTCTAGTGGTTCCGCCCAGTGTAGATCGACGACGGCGACCACACACGGATGTACCGGCACGCGGGCCACGTGGCGGAGGCGGTCACGGGAGTTCGGTGAACCGCTCCACCTGCTCTATCTTGCCCGCGATGACGATCACGTCGCCGTAGCTCAGCACCGTTCCGGAGTCGGCGTAGGTGAACTCGTCGTACTGGCCCTTGACGCAGACCACCGTCACGCCGTACTTGCGCCGCAGGTTGGACTCGCCCAGGGGCACGCCGACGTACTCGCGGGGCGGCCGGGTCTTGACCACCGCGTAGTCGCCGTCCACCTCCATGTAGTCGAGCATCCGTCCGTTGAGCAGGTGGGCCAGCCGCTCCCCCATGTCGTGCTCGGGGAGGATCACGTGGTGGGCGCCGACCCGCTCCAGGATGCGGCCGTGCTCGCGGCTGATCGCCTTGGCCCAGACGTCCTCGATCTCCAGTTCGACGAGCAGGGAGGTGGTGAGGATGCTGGACTCCAGGTCGGTGCCGATGGCGACCACCGCCCGGTAGAAGTCGGGCACTCCGATCTGGCGCAGCGCCTCGATGTCCGTGGAGTCGGCGACGACGACATGGGTGAGCTTCCCCGCCAGGCTCTGCACCACCTTGGGGCGGCTGTCGATGGCCAGCACCTCGGTTCCCCGCCGGGAGAGCTCGAGTGCGAGGGAACCGCCGAAGCGGCCGAGCCCGACGACCACCACGGGGTCGTTCCTTCTGTCAGGCACCGATCGTCCTCTTTCGGGAGTCCGCAGCCGCGGGGGGCCGTCAACGCGAGGAGCCCGGAGGTGGACGACAGCCTCCAGGCCCCTACCTGCGTGCCATTGGGGCGCTGAGGCCCGGATTCTGCCCGATTCTACCTCAGGGGAAGGCCAGGAGACCTTCCTCGCTTCCCGTGGAATCGGGGCCGGAGCCGGTGCCGGCGAGGGTGTCGAGGACCTGCTGGCCGTACTTGGCCAGCTTGTTCTCCCCGACCCCGCTCACCGTGCCCAGCTCGGCCAGGGACGAGGGGGACCGGGTCGCGATCTCGCGCAGGGTCGCGTCATGGAAGATCACGTACGCGGGCACCCCCTGCTCCTTCGCGGTGGCTCCGCGCCAGGCGCGGAGCAGCTCGAACACCGGCACCGCCTCCTCGGGCAGCTCGACGGGCTCGGCCCGGCGCGAGGAGGAGGTCTTCGCGGCCTTGGCGGGCCGGGCCGCCATCGTAGGCTCGCGCCGCAGCGGGACCTGGCGCCGGCGCCCCAGCACCTCCGCGCTCGCCTCGGTCAGCACCAGCGTGCCGTAGTCCCCCTCGACGGCCAGCAGCCCCTGCGCCAGCAGCTGGCGCACCACGCCACGCCACTCGGCCTCGCCCAGCTCCGTGCCGATGCCGAACACCGTCAGGCCGTCGTGGTCGTGCTGGATGACCTTGGCCGTCTTCTTCCCGAGCAGGATGTCGATGATCTGGCCCGCGCCGAACTTCTGGCGGCGCTCGCGCATCAGCCGGAACACCGTCGACAGGACCTTCTGCGCGGCGACCGTGCCGTCCCAGGACTCGGGCGGCGACAGGCAGGTGTCACAGTTGCCGCAGGCGGCGGCCTGCTGGCCGAAGTAGGCGAGCAGCAGCACGCGGCGGCACTCGACCGCCTCGCACAGGGCGAGCATGGCGTCCAGGTGGGTGGCCAGGCGGCGACGGTGGGCGTCGTCACCCTCCGAGGTGTCGATCATCTTGCGCTGCTGCACGACGTCCTGAAGGCCGTAGGCGAGCCAGGCGGTGGAGGGCAGGCCGTCGCGCCCCGCCCTGCCGGTCTCCTGGTAGTAACCCTCGATGGACTTGGGCAGGTCGAGGTGGGCGACGAACCGCACGTCGGGCTTGTCGATGCCCATGCCGAACGCGATCGTGGCGACCATGACGAGGCCGTCCTCGCGCAGGAAGCGTGCCTGGTTAGCGGCGCGGGTGCGGGCGTCGAGGCCCGCGTGGTAGGGCAGCGCCTGGATACCGTTCTCCACCAGGAACTCGGCGATCTTCTCGACCGAGTTGCGCGACAGGCAGTAGACGATGCCCGCGTCCCCGGCGTGCTCGGTGCGGAGCAGGTCGAGCAGCTGCCGCTTCGGCTCGTTCTTGGGAGCGATGCGGTACTGGATGTTGGGCCGGTCGAAGCTCGCCACGAAGTGGCGGGCCCCCTCCAGGCTGAGCCTGGAGGCGATCTCGGCGTGGGTGGCCCTGGTGGCCGTGGCGGTCAGCGCGACGCGCGGCACGTCGGGCCAGCGCTCGTGCAGCGCGGACAGGGCGAGGTAGTCGGGCCGGAAGTCGTGCCCCCACTGGGCCACGCAGTGCGCCTCGTCGATGGCGAACAGCGAGATCGTCCCGCTGTCGAGCAGGCGCAGCGTCGCGTCGACCCGCAGCCGCTCCGGCGCCAGGTAGAGCAGGTCCAGCTCACCGGAGAGGAAGGCCGACTCGACCTGGCGGCGCTCCTCGAACTCCTGGGTGGAGTTGAGGAACCCGGCCCGCACGCCGAGCGCCGTCAGGGCGTCGACCTGGTCCTGCATGAGCGCGATGAGCGGCGAGATCACCACCCCCGTGCCCTTCCTCAAGCCAGCCGACCAACTGGGCGTGGGCGACCCGGAGCTCCGCGTCGCTCGGCGGGGCGCCGTTGACGTCCTCGGTGAACGGCAGCGACAGC